>JAAZXX010000509.1 GCA_014239995.1 Verrucomicrobiia bacterium | reverse complement strand
CTGGCCATGTTCAGCCTGGGAAAAGCCATATCTGGAGCGCCGATCTGGAGAGGAACCACATAATTACCAAAAGCAGCAAAGGCCAAAGGAACAACCGCCAGAAACACCATGATGGTCCCGTGCATCGCACCAAAGGCATTGTAAAGATCGTTGGAAACGGCATAGCCAAGCAGCTTGTTGGTTTCAGGATCGAGTACCGGCGAAGCCATATCAGCCATGAAGGTGTGCAGAATACTTCCAATCACCGGCAGAGGCTGTCCCGGATAGGCAATTGACCAGCGCATGGTGGCGATCAGGAAAAAACCGACAAGCATGAAAAGCAGAGCCGTCAGTCCATACTGGATCCCGATCATTTTGTGATCGGTGGAGAAGATGTATTTCTGCATGAAGCCCGGGTCATGGTGATGCTCAACATCATGACTTTTATCGTGGGTTTCGTTCACGTCCGTCGAATCCATATTTCTATAATGTATTTTCTATACTCACTAAAATCAATTTTTCACCCCTTGAGGGCAAAAACCGGGTATTGCGGTGGGATGAAGCATTCCCATCCCCTCCGTGTCAAGATTAACCAGCCTTGTCGATTGTCATCAGCAACAAAAGCAGTGGCAGGTAAATAATCGAATAAAAAAACAATTGTCGAGCCCTAGTTCGGTTCAATGACCTTGAAAATTGAAAAGACTGCCATAAAAACCCCAGTCCAAGCGCTACAGAAGTGACCGCATACAGGTATCCGGAAACACCACAGACAGTGGGATACAAACTAACCGGAATGAGGAGAATCACGTATGAAAGGGCATGGTTTGCAGTTTTTTTGCCGGATGCGTCAACGCCAGGCAACATGATGAAACCGGCGGATTTGTATTCCCCCTTGTACATCCAGGCGATAGCTAGAAAGTGCGGTATTTGCCACAGGAAAAGGATCAGGAATAAGGACCACCCTCCGGCGTCCAGCGAGCCGGTAACCGCCGTCCACCCCATCAAGGGTGGTAACGCTCCAGGAATGGCGCCAACGACCGTGTTCCAACTGGTAGTGCGCTTTAAAGGGGTATAAACAAGGGTGTAAAGGGCAATGGTCAAGATGCCAAGGACACAGGTCAACAAATTGAGCGCGATGTAGGCGTAGAGAGCCCCCACCATCGAGAGGACCAAACCGAAGGCGAGGGCCCTCTCGGGCGGCATCAAACCGGCAGGCAGGGGTCGTTTCTCGGTGCGAGCCATGCGTGCATCAAAGTCCTTTTCAAGATACTGGTTGAGTACGGAGGCACCGCACGCAAGAGCGGCTGTACTCACGAGGGTGTGCAAGAGGAGGATCGGATCCATTGTCCCCGGCGACGCGAGGTAAAACCCAGCAAAGGTGGTCAACAAAACCAGAGCGGTGAGACGCGCCTTGACTAAGTCTGCAAACACGCTCCAGGCCGATCGGGCGGCCACGTAGTCAGATTCCATGGTTTCGCTGTTTGTTTTCATCAGCTCGTCGAGGGTATTTCACGCGCCTCAAGGTGTCGACTGGTGGTGGTTGCGTGCATCGCAACACGCGTTTTGCCAGCCAAGTAGATAGACCTGCGAGCGGCAATGACCATAAACGAAGCGTGTGCGAGGGTCAATGCCCCGATGAGCACATGCGCCGTTGCAATGTCTGCGGCCTTGTTACTCCACACAGTCGCAGCCCCAAGTAATCCCTGGATGCAGAGCAATCCAAACCACACTGTGCAGGAGCGAGCAAGCATGTGTCGATGCCCCAGACGTTTGTTCACCCATATCAAGAATGCCAGGCTTGAGAGGAACAAAAAGAGTGCCAGAATGCGGTGCATCATATGAACATGGATGTGCACGGCTGTCACTGGTTCAAATTCCCGAAGGTCGATACGTTCCGCGTTCAGACGGTCAACAAAAGCCTGATCCGAAGGAGGCCAAAGATGCGTGTCATAGGCGAGTGGGAACCCAGTGACCGCAAGACCTGCGTGTTGATGACGCATGTAGGCACCCAAAGCCAATTGCACAATGACCAGAGCACAGAGCATGGACATCAGGACAGAGAAAATGCGAATCTGATGGATGCTGCTGGGAATTGCAGGTTTCCAGTCGTTCCAGGATCGGCTTGCAACAAAGGCCAAAATGAGCGTGAGAACAAAGAATAACTGGGCAAGAGTTGCATGGAAAATTCCAATTTCATCCTTGAAGAGCGTCACCCTGAGGCCACCAAGCAAACCTTGAAAAATGACCAGAAAAAGAGCCAACAAAGAGAGTTTTCGGACCAAGCTGGGAGCTGGTTGAAGACAAGGCCAGAAGAAGGAAGAAACGAGAGCAGCAATGGCCGTTCCTCCCAAGATGGATACGTGCTGCATGGTGTTGTTTTCGATGCTCAAGAGCACGACCAGAGAAGCCATCGCAAAGAGGGGAAAAAGTAGGTAGCGCAGTATGACCCGGCCCACCCTGCCATGCGCCCATATCGCCAGGATAAGAGTAAAGAAGCCAACGAGTGAGGCCACGAGACGATGGGAGTGTTCCCAGAAAATTCCGCCGATCCATTGGGAGAATGGAAAGTAAAACATGTTGTAGCCATAGGTGTTTGGCCAATCAGGAACCGCCATGCCGACTCCATGACTCGTCACCACCCCACCGACACCAATCAGCAACCATGTTACGAGAAACGTCGCTATGGTTAGATTCCTAAAACGCGTAAATGTGGCTGGTGAACTCAAAAATTCTTGGAGAAGTCAGGTGTTTGGTAAAAGACCGCTGGCATGCCAGCGGTCTGGGAAAATGGCAGGAACAGACTACTTGCTGATATCTACCACAAAGTCAACCACACCCCCATCAGCACCGACCTTGACTTTGGAAGTGATTCCCTTGCCTTTGGGGTGGGTCTTACGGTGAATGGCTTCAATTTCGTAATCACCCTCAGGAACGTTCTTGATGGTAAAACTGCCATCCTCCTTGGAGACTGCGAAATAAGGGTGCTCAATTAAACCAACGTAGGCAAACATCCATGGATGAACATCACATTTGAAACGAAGAAAAACTTCAGGCTTATTCCACTTGAAGGTCAATTGCGGGCCATTGGGCAGCTGTGCCTTGTTGAATTCCTTGTTACCGGCAACCCGCGGGGTGGGGTGAACGTTGTGAAGCACCGGGTCGGAGTTCTTGACAGATATGGTCTGCCCCACCTGAGCCCCTATCACATAGGGGGTGTATTCGCAGCCTTTCTGGTTGAGGACAACAGGGTCGACCGGAGCAGAAACAGGCGCAACTTTCACCAGACGCACAAATACGTCAGCAAGCCCACCATTGGTGTCCGCAGCGTAAAAGCGGGTGGTCGGCTTGGATCCCGGCTTGACCGACCTTTTGCAAAGCGCGTCCAAGGGTAGGTTGATCTCGGGTTTCGGCGTTCCCTTCAGGGTGACCTTTCCTGTGATGT
>JAAZXX010000508.1 GCA_014239995.1 Verrucomicrobiia bacterium | reverse complement strand
CAGTGCCGGAAACTCCAGTGCATGGTGACCGAGCTCAGGGAGATGCCCATGCCAGCAAACCGGCCTGCAGCTGGTAGAACCAGAACATGCGGCGTCCCGTGTCCGGGCCCCATTCCTTCCTCAAGGCCACGTAACGGCCATCCTCACGCGGATGTTCCTTCTTGACTCGCATGCACAGATACCAGCCCAGGCGGAAACTCCAGGCAGACACTGGTAAGGCGATGAGGAGTTTGCGACCGGGGGTTCCTTCTGCCATCAGTGCAAAGACCAGTATCATCAAGGTGAACCCCCATGACCAGGCCACATCGACCACCCCGTAGTTGTCCCAGCGACGGGCCAGTCCATACACGCCACCCATCATCATGCAGGCCGTCCCGAGCGCTGCGCCCATCATCAGGCATCCTTCAAGCATGAGGTCCCCCCTCCATTTGGGTGCGATGGATGATTCTTTGCAGGAAGTATTTCATCAAGACCCAGGCGGTCCCAAAAATAAGTGGCGCGACCAGGAACCATCCCAGGATGCCGTGTAGGCCTGTCATCCCAAAACGCTTCATGAAGGCCCCTGGAGATGCCTTGAAGGCCGCGACAAGCTCGGTGGGTACAAATACCATGGGTTCCGCGCCCATCAGGGTTTCGCCAAGGCGGACAAAGAAAATCAGGAGCAGGGGATGCACACATGTGACCATCCAGTTGGCAGACTGCAGGATGACCTGGTTGAGCTTGAGGGGTGCCCCGAGAAGCAGGCACAGGAGGCTGGTGATACCAAAAATGGGAAACACACCCAGGGTGGCCCCCAGGGCGAGTGTCAGGGTGATTTTGTGGGGTGAGACCCCCTGCGTCAGTTGGTTGACGATGGGCCGAATGACACGACGCGACCAGAAACCTTCACGCTGTGGCGGATGCGGCGGTGGCACCGTCTGCTTGATGACCTGGTGATCGTTACTCATGGCGTGGCCGGTCCCCGCCTGAAAAGAAGTTCTTCCATGGAGGCGTTTGCGGGTAACTGGAAGAGCTTGATCAACATATAGACGGCCATGGCGATGTTGCCCAGCAGCAGAATGGCCAGCAGCCACAACCCCCTTGCGCCCCATCGAGTTTCCTTGTAGAGGACCCAGGCATAAAAGGTCAGGAAACCGAAATAGGCATCAAAGAGGGTCGCCACGAACCAGGGTTGCTCCGCGATACCGGGCATGATGTCCCAGAGTGCCACGCGCTGGCTTGCCCAGGTGGTCACCCCCAGCATGGAAACAAGCACGGCGATAAAGAAGAGTCGTAGCAAGGTGATGATCATTTCATTCCCAGGTTTCTATGTCAGTGAGCGGTTGTTGGGACGCGTGTAAAGGGCCTGCACCACGCTGATGTTGCGCCCGGCAAAGGCTGCTTCGCAGTAGCTGAAATAGTAGTTCCACTTGCGTATGAACCGTGCATCAAAGCCCAGGCGATGCAAGTCCCCATGACGGGCATTGAACCGCTCGCGCCACAGGTGCAGGGTGCGAGCGTAGGAGGGACCCATGTCCTTCAGGTCACTCAGGTCAAAGTTACCCGTGCGGTTGAGCAGGTGATTCACCCGTCCCATGGAGAGCAGCAGTGAACCTGGAAAGATATGTTTCTGAATCCAGTCCACACCCTTCCTCAGGGCCTTGTAACGACTGTCAGGGGTGGTGATCATCTGCAGGCAGAGGAGTCCGTCCTTCTTGAGCAAACGGTCGCACTGTGCACAAAAGGTATCCAGATATTGATGCCCCACCGCTTCCATCATCTCGATGGATGCAATCTTGTCGAAACGCCCCTTCAATTGGCGGTAATCGCAGAGCACCACCTCCACCTGGTCCTGGAGGCCTTCGCGTGCCACGCGTTCCCGGGTGTATTCCAGCTGGGCCTCGGAGATGGTGGCCGCGGTGACGTGGCATCCATACCTCCTGGCCGCGCAGCAACAGAACCCTCCCCAGCCACAGCCGATTTCCAGGACACGGTCCCCGGGCTGGAGTCTCAGTTGTTCACAGAGACGGGCGTATTTCATCTCCTGGGCCTCCTCCAGGGTGGTTTCTGGAGACTGGAACAGGCCGGCGGAATAGGTCATGGATGGATCCAGGAACAAGCCGTAGAAGCTGTTGCCCAGGTCGTAATGCTCCCGAATGTTCGTTCGACTGGTCTGCAGGCTGTTGGGGCGGAGCAGGTGATAGAGTCGGTTGAGTGAGGCCAGGAAGTTGATCCATGGTTTGCCGCTGGAGGAGCCTGACATCGCGGGTGAGGTGTCCACATTGAGGATGAACCAAGCGATGAGCGCCTGGATATCATCGGTTTCCCAGTCACCCTCCACATAGGCCTCCCCAAAGCCAATGTCACCATACAGGACGCATTTCCTGAAGAATGCAGTGTCCTTAACCTGCAGGGATGCCGAGACCTCGCTGGAGGGGTCCCCCAACTCATGCCGCGAGCCGTCGGGGAGGGAAAGTTGCAGCTTTCCGAATGACATTTTCTCAAAGGCGTTCAGGACGAGTGTTTCACAGAGGCGTTCCAGCATGGTCCGTGCAGGGCCTTGAGGGTAATTCACGGCAGGCACTTCCAGTTCCTGGGAGCCTCCTGGTTTCATGGTAAGGGGCGAATTCATTTTGTGTCTCGAATCAGGGATGCATGTGGACGCATCACATCCACCTGCTGCTCGGGCTGAGCTGCTTTCTGGATGTAAGGGATTTTCTTCAGGTAAAGTTTCATGGCGTGCCAGTGGATCAGCAGGATGACCCTCAAGGTCATCAGTGGGTATCGGACCAGGAACCAGGCCAGGTTGGAGGCGTTGAAATTTCGTTGACGCCCGCTCAGGGAAGTGGTCAGCAGGCATTCCTTGCCAGCATGATCCAGCACACGGAGCGCCAGGCGTTCGCCTGGCAATTGAAGGCGGAATTCAAACCGCACATCCAGCGGCATGAAGGGGGACACGTAAAACTCCTTGGGAGTGTCCAGGACAAACCGTGTGGAATCCCTGTCCCCGATGCGCGGCACCAGGTAGCGCTTGAACTCTCCAAAGGTGTTGCCGACCTCCGCCACCGCGCACAGTGCTTCCCCCGAGGGGCGCAGGCAGAAATAGAATGAAACCGGGTTGAAAGTGTAGCCCAGGACCCTGGGGAAGGTAAGCAGGAGGATGCGATCCTTTTCACTGGCATCCACCCCCTTGTCACGGAGCCAGTGGATCAGGTTGTCCTTGACCGTCTCGCCCTTTCCGGACAGATGATCCTTGTCGTGAAAACTATAGAGGTTGAAACGATTGTGGCTGAACAGGGCCAGGTGCTTGGACAGTGCCTGGACTTCATCCAGGTCCAGGCAGAACAGGAAGATCGGGTGCCGGAAGCGATACTGTCTCGGTGCCAGTCGATGGTGCATGATGCTGCACTCGTAGAGATGTGACTTAATTCCAGGCACCATCAAAGTCC
>JAAZXX010000507.1 GCA_014239995.1 Verrucomicrobiia bacterium | reverse complement strand
GCACAACTGGGACTGGGTCTGGATGGCGATGCAGACCGTTTTGGCATCGTGGATCAGGATGGAAGATGGCTGACGCCCAATCAGGTTCTTTCTCTCGCACTCTACCACCTGGCAAAAAACCGGAAATGGACGGGTTCCGTGGTTCGCACGGTCCCCACCAGTCACCAGGTAGATGACGTTGCGGCATTGTTCAATGTACGTGTTCATGAGACGCCCACTGGCTTCAAACATATTGGAGCCTTGATGGAGTCCGAGGACGTGATTGTAGGAGGCGAAGAATCTGGCGGTCTGAGTGTCAAGGGACACGTTCCCGAAAAAGATGGTATTCTAGCCTGCCTGCTCATGGCAGAGCTTTATGCATATGAGAAGAAACCCCTTGGGGAAGTCCTGAGGGAAATTGAAAAAGTAACCGGCCCTTACTTCACAGACCGCATCAATGTCCGTATTCCATCAAATCAAAAGGAAGCCCTTCTGGAACGACTGGACAAGGGACTGGATAAAATAGGGCGCCAGAAAGTTCACCAGTTCATTCGAATTGATGGCTACAAATTCCTCCTTTCGGGGCAGGAATGGGTTGCCTTTCGTGCGAGTGGCACCGAACCCCTGATCCGCTGCTACATCGAGGCAAAATCTGAAGCTGGATTAAAAAGATTACAGCGCGCCTGCAAAAAAATTCTTACGGGATAGTTCATTTATCTCGTACCCATTCCACATATGAGTCAAACGACATCGGAAAAAACATTTCCTACCGTGCACCTCCGTCATGGAGAAGCAGATCGTATTCAAGCCGGACACCCATGGGTCTACCCGCGCAATATTCAAAAAATCACTCAAGACCCGAGGGATGGTGCCCTGGTGCAGGTACGGGATCATCGACGCCGCTTCCTTGGACTTGGTTTTTATAACGGAAAATCCAAAATCCGGGTGCGATTGATTGCTCGATCGAAGGTTCAGGTCGATGAGGCTTTTTTCAAGATGCGACTCCAGTCCGCGCTCGATTGGCGTCATCAACTCCTCGGCAAACGCGAGTGCTTCCGCTGGATCAATGCCGAAAGTGATGGACTGAGCGGCCTGATCATCGATGTTTATCAGGATACGATTGTCGTGCAGACCTCCTCCCTTGGAATGGATCAGCATCTTCCCTGTATCGTGGGTGCCTTGAAATCGTTGATAAACCCGAAACGTATCATAGAACGCAATGATGCGGCGGGCAGACGCATGGAGGGCCTTCCGGAACGTCACAGCGTACTTCACGAACGAGAGGATGCCGAACCCACCTCAAACCTTGTTGTGAGGGTTAACCAGCTCGACTGGCATGTGGACATGCATCAAGGACACAAGACCGCACTGTATTTGGACCAATACGAAAATTACCGGAAAGTTGCTGCATTAGCCGAACGCATCAAAGCGACACGCGTGCTGGATTGCTTTACCTTCATGGGCGGCTTTGCACTGCATTGCGCCAAGGCAAACGCTTGTAAGGTCATTGGAATTGACCAAAGCAAGGAAGCACTGGCATCAGCCGCTGTCAATGCGGTTCAAAACAAGGTGGACGATCACTGCGAGTGGATCCAGGCAAACGTCTTCGATTGGCTCAAGGAAAAAACGGCGGATGTCACCTCCGAAGGTAACGAGAACCCGTTCGACTTGATCATCCTCGACCCTCCATCTTTCACACGGAGTCGATCAACCATTTCACATGCCTTACGCGGCTATAAGGAGATTCACCTGAGGGCTATGCGTCTTTTGAAACCTGGAGGCATCTTGGTCACATTCTGCTGCTCTCACCATATCGACCCCCTGACGTTTGAGGGAACGATCCTGAGCGCTGCTTTTGACAATCGGTGTATCCTCAGAAGGGTGGAAACCTACGCTCAGCCCGCGGATCATCCAATCGTGCCCTCCATTCCTGAGACCGAATATCTTAAAGGCTTCGCTTATCAGCGTCTGGAGTTTTAGAGGAGCCTTGAAGTGAGAGTCCAAGCAATTCCCGCTGCCACGGCATCAATTCCCCCTTTGCAGAGGAATGCTCAAGCCCGAGCCGTGTCAGCAGCGCCTTGCTTGCAATAATTGAAGGATCCAGTTTCAGTTCATCGGCAACCTTGTCTCTGATTTGACGGAGTTCCTCGGCACGCATTTTCTCTTGATCGGTTGCACGTAAACGGGAGTGTTTCAACTTCTGCGGAAACTGATCCATTTCCAATCTTCCGGTGCTTTGAATCAGTTTTTCAAGTTCATGACGCCGACGTGAAGACATTTTCCGGGGAATCGAGGCCCTCCAATCTTCATTCAACGCCGCTTTGGACGACAGTAAGGTGACGAGATCATGGGTAAGGACAAAGAATGGTGGACGATTAGCCCGGACAGCCTCCTTTTCACGCCAAAGCCAGATTGCTTTCATAAAGGCCAGACCACGTGGTGTTAATTTCTGGCTTCCTTTGAGTCTCCAAGCGATGTCAGAATCGTCTTTCTCCCCTCGACAGGCCTGATCAACCACACGATAGCAGATATCATTCAGCCAGGTAAGGCGCCCCATATCCTGCAATTCCTTGCGCAACAAATCAGTGAGTGAGTGCAGAAAAAAGACATCATTCAAAGCATACTGCGCCATGGAGGGCGTCAGCGGGCGAAGCCCCCAATTGGCAGTCTGTGGTCCTTTTTCGAGCTGAATGTCAAAAAAATGTTTTACAAGGAATTCCAGGCCAAATCTTTGGTAACCAACAAGACGTGCCGCCCACATGGTGTCAAAAACCCGACGAGGGCGAAAACGAAAACGCCTGTATAAAAGTCTCAAGTCATAGTCGGCAGCATGAAAAATCAAGGACTTGTCGCTTAATATCTCCATTAAGCCCGAACAATCAAGATCGGCAAGGGGATCGACCAACCAGCTGTTTCCTTGAGCACGGATCTGCAACAGACAGATCTTTTCGGGATAGGCATGCATACTGTCAGCTTCGGTATCAAGCGCGATTTCATCGGCGCTTGCAACCACTTGCATGACCTCCTCAAGCATCGAAGGACGATCGATCAGGTGCGTTTCATCTGGACTGCGTTTCATGGGCATAGTTGCGGTTGATTCGGCTTGTAATCGCCATGCACTTTTCTAAAGGTTTGACCCATGTATTTGCAAAGTAAAAGAACTTGGCGAGAAGAAATCTCCTTCTCAGAATGAACCCATGGATCTTGCTCACGCCTTTGTCTCGTCTACATACACAACCTTGGCACCTGAATCCTGAATAATAAAACCACCTTCATCAGCGGTCAGGAAATGGTTGATGGGCACCACAACACCACCCGCCCGGAGGATGCCGAAAAGAACAGACACAAAGGTTGGCGAGTTTTTCATCCACAAGGCAACCCTCTCCCCTTGTTGTATCCCATGCTCATGGACCAATTCTTGACGCACAGATTCTGAGTGTAACAGTAAATCCTT
>JAAZXX010000506.1 GCA_014239995.1 Verrucomicrobiia bacterium | reverse complement strand
CGAACGATCCCAAGCACCGTAGTACCCTGCTCAAGATCCAGGGCAAGGTCTGGACGCCCGTGAGCGTGGATCCCATGGTCGCTGCTTTCCCTGCCCTGAAAAGGCTTTATGCGGTGAAATCCACCATTATCAGAGTGGTGAACCAAGTGGACACACCCATGGAGATCAGGAATCTTCGAGTTTCGGGAGAGTCCTTCAAGGTTTCCCTGAAAACCGTGAAGGAAGGTAAGGAGTTTGCCATCGAGGTGACCACGGTGCCTCCCCTGATTTATGGTTCCAACCGGGCCAGTATTCAGTTCGATACAAACCTTCCGGATGTCGATCCCTTCACCATCTCTGCAAGTGCCTACGTCATGGCCCCGGTTCAAGTGGTGCCAAATCGCATCATGATGCCCCAGGGCGTGCTCCAGAGGGACATGAAAAAATATATCACCGTGTTGACCTACGAAGATAAGCCGCTGGAGGTCTCAGAAATTGAAGTCTCCGTGGAGGGCGTGGATGTCGTCGCAAATACCCTTAACAAGGGGAAACACCATCGCCTCGTTCTGACCTTCCCAGCCGGTATCGATATCGATGCCCTCAAGGACGCAAAACTCAGTCTCAAAACGAATCATTCGAAGTTCGATCGGTTTGAAGTGCCCATTGGTTCGTACCGCAGCCTTAAAAAATAGGTTCCTCCTGCCTGCTTGGGGGAATGCATCGGAAAACGGATCGAACTCCTTGATGAAAGCATGAGACAAAACTGGCTTGAATGGTTGTTTGTGTGCGGTGCGGGATTTTCCCTCTCCATCATCATGAACTACCATTCCCGTAATGGACTGGACATTTCAAGAGACTACTTTGCGGCAAGCGTCGGTAACAGGCCTTCATCCTCCCCTCCCTCTAGGCAAGGTGAAGACACGGCTGAGCCGGGTGCATTTGAAACAGAGCTTGTCCAGGCCCTGGAGCGCCTCGAACAAAAGGGTCTTCAGCCCATCTCTACAGGGGAGCTGGTTGCTCTTGTGGGTTCTCCAGATTGGGAATCCGGTAGGGTGATGCTTGTGGATGCACGCAACGAAACCCTCTTTCACGAGAGCCATATTCCAGGCGCCTATCTTTTTGATCATTATCAGATGGAACGCCACGTGGATGAAGTGTTGCCGATGTGCCAGATTGCCGATCAGGTCATTGTTTATTGCAGTGGTGGTCATTGCGAAGACAGCGAACTAGCGGCAAACGATTTGCTGCAGTTTGGGGTGTCACCATCGAAAGTGTTCATTTTTGCAGCTGGCATGCGCGGTTGGATCGATGGAGAATATCCTCTTGCCACAGGAGATCGCGAGGATGATTTCGAGGAATACAGGGACCTCATTTCCTCGGGGCAACGGGTGCGGACGGAGGTGAAGCCATGAAATCCACAGGGCTTGCTTCCATTCGAATCCTGATAGGCGCCTTATTCCTCTATCTTGGCTGGTCGAAGACGCAGGATCCTGTGATGTTTTTGAAAACGATTCGTGAGTTTGATGTATTCACGGCGCCAGTTCACCTCAACATCGTGGCTGCGTGGCTTCCCTGGTTTGAGGTTTGGTGTGGTATGTTACTTATTTTGGGAGTGGCTGTGCAGACAACCGCCGTGACGACGGGACTGTTGCTCGTCGGTTTTACCGGAATGATCCTGTGGCGTGCCTCTCAGGTTTATGCCGCGGGAGGTATTGCCTTTTGTGCGATTCAATTTGACTGCGGCTGTGGGTCCGGTGAGGTGAAGGTCTGCTACAAACTGCTTCAAAACACCTTGCTGGCATTATGTTGCATGGGTATGGCCTTCGTGAGGGATCATCGATGGGCGCTCTGGCCAAAGATCACTTTTCCAACACCCCATGCTCCAGACAATTCGACACTGCCTGATTGATACCTAGTGGGAGTGCGGTTCCTCTGGCTGTGTCTGAGGTAGAACCTCTTCAACCTCGGCCTGCAGTTCCATCAGGTCGAGCACCTTGGAAGTAAGTATCTGTTCCTGAATCTCTGAGACGCCACCGCGTTCTTTAAGTTTTTTGGCCAGTTCCTCCGGAGGCATGTTGTAGGAGTGGGCCATCTGGACCACTCTCTGGTTGATTTCCTCGTTGGAGACCTTGATTTCCTCCTTGGCTGCAATCTTGCCAATGATGAAGGCTACCTTGACACGTTCTTTGGCATTACGTGATGCAGCCGTATAGATTTCGTCTTTTTTGTTGTCAATGGTTTCCTTGGCCACCCCTCGTTGCTGGTTTTCGCGAACCAGATCATAGACCACATTTTTTGTCTCTTGATACACAACGGATTCCGGGAGTTCACAGTGAACGTTGCTCAGGAGATGTTGCACCAACTGGTCGCGCACTTGACGTTTTTCCGAAGTCTTCAATTCGTTTTCGAGGTCGCTTTCAACACCCTCTCTCAGGGATGCTACATCCTCAGCACCAAATGCCTTGGCAAAGGCATCGTCTATTTCCGGTGCTTGCTTTATTTTGACTTCCTTGACTTCGACCGCAAATGCGGCCTCCTTGCCCGAAACCTCTTTGACGACAAAATCATCAGGAATTGTCAGTGCTACCTCTTTTTTGTCTCCTGCCTTCAATCCGATCAATTGCTCCGGAAATCCCTCAATAAAATGTCCTGCATGGACATGGATCCAAAAGTCCTCCTTTTTTTCAAGACTTGTGGCTTTGGGAGCTATCTCGGTGATCGGTTTACCCTCACATTGGCCCGAATAATCGATGACAGCATAGTCGTTTTCTTCAATGGGGCGATCTACGTTTTCAAACTTGGCCTGACGGTCCTGGAGCACGCCCATGGCCTTTTCGATATCCTCTGCGGTCACCGAACGTATTTCCTTTTTAATCTTGATTCCCTTGTACTCAGGGAGTTCAAAGGCCGGGGCTGTCTCCACGGTCACGGCAAACTGAAAAGGCAGGTCTTTGCCAAACTGGATCTCCTCCACGTCGGGGTTGCCAACGATGTGGAGGTCGTTTTCCTTTACCGCCTGGCGGTATCCCTGGTTGACGAGGTCCCTTCTGACCTCTTGGTCGATGCGATCTCCGTATGACTTGATCACCATATGTTTCGGAGCTCTTCCTGAACGGAAACCCGGAAGGTTTGCATGTTTCTGGAATTCTTTGGCCACGGAATTAATGCTCTCCTTGACCTTGTCTGCAGGTATGTCCACTCGGATCAGTTGCTTGCAGGGACCCAAGCTTTCTATCGATATATTCACAATTAAAACCTTTTCTTTCTTGCTGGCAACCATCCCGCCAGGCAAATGGGTGTCCGTTAACATAAACCGTTAAAATTGACCGTTCCCATCCTTGACTCCTTCCATGGCCATTCCTAAATTACCCAACTCATGTGTTCCATACAGAACACGCATTGCTGGGGACGCTTGACGAACCGCATTGACCGGGCTCAGGCTACCTGCCAGCAAGAAAGAAAAGGTTTT
>JAAZXX010000505.1 GCA_014239995.1 Verrucomicrobiia bacterium | reverse complement strand
GTCCTCCGGGTGGCAAACTCGCAAGGATCAGTGGAGAATCGCCACATGCATGCGCCAGGCGCGAGGCAAATGAGGAATTAGGTATCCAAGCAAGTCTATCGGACTTTCAACTCAAAGGGATTGTGAACGAGAGAAACTCAGAAGGCAAAATGCACTGGTTGATGTTTTTATTTGAATACCTTCAACCACTACAGCGATGCCCACCCACACATTTGGAAGGCTCATTTGCATTTTTCACAAGAGGGCAATTGGATAAACTCGATGTTCCTGCCACTGATCGTGCATACATATGGCCACTTTTCTGGAAACATCGTGATGGTTTTTTCATGGCTGAATGCAGATTCAACGCCGTAGGAACCTTCAAATGGACTTTACTCGAATCTAGTTCTGACACCGAGAGCAAGTCATCCTCGCCTACAAAAAGGGGGGAGGTATGATTGACATGCACAGTGACGATCATTTCATGGCTGAAGCTCTGCGACAGGCAAGACGAGCCTTTGCATCGGATGAAGTGCCTGTCGGGGCAGTTATTGTCCGCGAAGGACGCATCATCGCTCGAGCGTTTAATCAGGTGGAGTTACTCAAGGACGCCACAGCACATGCAGAGATGCTGGCGCTGACGCAGGCGCAAAGTGACTTTAATGATTGGCGGCTCACCGGATGCTCACTTTACGTCACGAAAGAACCCTGTCCCATGTGTGCCGGGGCCATTGTGCAAAGCCGGGTTGAACGGGTTATTTACGCCCTTGAAGATCCAAAAGGGGGTGCGGCAGGCTCGGTCATGAATATCCTTCAATGTCCCACATTGAACCATCATTGCGAAATCACAGGAGGCATACGCGGACCGGAATCCCAAACCCTCCTTAAAACCTTCTTCGCCCAAAAAAGAGCATCAAAAAGGGATAACTGAGTTTAAGCATTCAGTTCCATGTTGAACGATTGGTCGTTCAACTGACAATCAGGAGCGACACCCGCATATTTTTTTCATCACGGGTGACGCCATTGGCACTTGGATCCAGATGGGGAGTCCCATCAACGAGGAAGAGGTATTTATGATGTCCCGAGTGCATGGGTAACTGAAGATGCCAGGCACCATCAGGCATCCGTTTCATGAGATGCTCAGAATGGTTCCACTGATTGAAATCCCCAGTCAGAACCACACTCTTGGCTTTGGGGGCCCAATGGCTAAAGTTTACCGTTACGATGGTTCGTTTGGCCGAATATCGATGCATGTCTGACGTTTGCTCTCTCATAATTCCAACAGTATCTCATGAAGCTCTGCGAGCTTGTGGGAACACCGGTTCTTCCACCCTCAAAGTTCCTTACCTTCCCGCAAACGTTGAAAAGAAAACAGATGTTGTTTATTGCATCAAGGAAGTTTGCATTTTTTTTACACCATTGCCAACCGGGGTATTTCAACGTAGAAAATCCATATGCAAACCGTTACACCATTCTCTCCACCACCGCGTCTTTTACTCGGGCCTGGACCCAGTAACGCAGCGTCAAGTGTTCTTGCAGCCATGGGCAAACCACTGCTTGGACATCTTGATCCCGCATTTATTTCTATGATGGAGCAAATCAAGGGCATGCTGCGAAAGGTATTCAAAACAAACAATGAAATGACCTTTCCCATCAGTGGCACGGGTAGTGCCGGCATGGAATTCTGCTTTGTAAACCTTATCGAACCCGGGGATGATGTCGTCGTTTGCATTAACGGAGTTTTTGGAATGCGCATGGCGGAACTAGCCGAGCGCTGCGGAGGAAAAGTGATCAGGGTCGAAGCTCCCTGGGGAGAGATCATTCCTCCTGAAAAAGTTCGGACTGCAATCAAGGAAAAAAAACCTAAACTAGTGGCACTTGTCCATGCTGAAACCTCCACAGGAGCACTTACACCTGTTCCTGAAATCTCACAAATCGCCCACGATGCTGGGGCATTGATGGTATTGGACACGGTCACTTCCCTTGGAGGTTGCGAGGTGGATGTGGATGGCTGGGATATTGATGCCGTCTACAGTGGCACCCAAAAATGTCTCAGTTGCCCTCCCGGTCTTGCCCCTGTGTCATTAAATGCACGCGCACTCAAGATCGCCACGAGCCGCAGCACCAAGACGCAAAGCTGGTATTTGGATGTCAATCTGCTAGCTGGCTATTGGGGCGACGAACGGGTGTATCATCACACGGCACCCATTTCGATGATTTATGCCCTGCACGAAGCCCTGAGATTGGTATTGGAAGAAGGACTGGAAACGAGATGGAAACGACATCGCGAAAACCATGAGCGACTGGTAAGTGGCCTGAACAAGCTTGGTTTGAGCATTGCCTCACAACCCGGTCATCAATTATGGCAACTCAACGCCATCACTGTGCCTGAGCACGTCGAGGAAAGCGCCATACGCAAATGCCTTCTCGAGGATCACGGAATTGAAATCGGGGCAGGATTGGGTCCCATGAAAGGAAAAATATGGCGTGTTGGACTGATGGGTGACTCCTCTCGGCCTGAACATGTGGACCAGTTTTTGGAGGCCCTGAAAAAACTATTGGCTACCGGAGGTATCAAAACCACGCCTTGAGCAGACCATCACCTGCTATGTTCAGCTTTCTTCAATGCTACCGACACCCACTCTACAAATCTTCAGAAAAACATTGGCAATCTGGCTGAGCATCTCTATCCCGGCTCTTTTCTTACTCTTCCTGTTACTCAGGTGGTTTGAGTATGTTCAGGTGTTCCAACCTTCCGTTTCCATGGTTTCCGTTGCCACGGACGCTCATCAAGATGCCCGCGAGTTGCAGATCCTCTCAGGTGGCAGACATCCGATTACTGCCTGGTGGATCCCCTCTCTGGAAAAGGCTAGTTATGCTGAATGGTTGATTATTTTTTCTCATGGCAACCAAGGGAACATCTCGCATCGACAGGATTTTTATCGAACATGGTTGCATTTGGGTTTCAACATTCTGGCCTACGACTATCAAGGATACGGAAAAAGCCAAGGCAAACCCTCGGAACAGGGAAGTTATCAGGATCTCCGCACCATGGTCGACTGGGCTCTCGCAAATGGATACCCGAAAAACAGGATTTTACTCTTGGGAAAATCACTGGGAGGTGGTGTGGCAGCAGAAGTAGCACAGGATAACCAGGTGGCAGGACTGATCCTTCATTCCACCTTTACCAGTATTCTGGATGTTGGTCTGGAACGTTTTCCAGCCTTGCCCGTTCGAGCCCTGTGCTCCATCCGCTATGAAACCATCACAAAGCTACCCCATATCCGATTACCTGTCTTGATCCTCCATAGTCACGATGACTCACTGATTGACTACCGACACGCCGTGAAAAATTTTTCAGCAGCAACAGGAAGCAAGTGGTTGAAACCCGTCACGGGCGGACACAATGAGTCCGAGTGGAGTCGATTGCCTTCGCTCCTGAAGGGAGTAATGGAATTCATGGATGACATG
>JAAZXX010000504.1:3220-3463 GCA_014239995.1 Verrucomicrobiia bacterium | reverse complement strand
ATTGACGGGGGTTTCAACACCGCAAAAACCTTGATTGAAGAAAATCGCGCCAAGCTGGAACTCATTGCCGAGAGCCTCTTGGAATACGAAACACTGGATGGATCCCAGGTAGAGGAAATCGTAAAGACAGGAACCTTTACCCCCCAATCCAAGCAGGAAGAACCACCTACCCCACCAATGGGCGCCCAAGCAGGGAGTTTACCAACGGAGCCCCCACCGAGTAAGACAGAACTGGATCCTGGT
>JAAZXX010000504.1:0-3210 GCA_014239995.1 Verrucomicrobiia bacterium | reverse complement strand
TGAAGATAGGCCCTTAGATGACAGGTTCACCCACTCGGCATCCGATCGTCATTGCTCCCTCGCTGTTAGCGGCAAACTTTGGACATCTTCGCAGAGAATCCGAGCGTATTTCGCGGTCGGGTGCGGAGTGGATGCATCTTGACATCATGGATGGGCACTTCGTGCCTAATCTCAGTTTTGGGGTCGAGGTCGTGAAGGTTCTTCGACCTCATTCCAGCCTTCATTTTGATGTCCACCTGATGTGCTCGAAACCAGATATTCTTCTCGAACCATTTTCCGACAGTGGAGCAGATTCCATCACCATTCACGTCGAGCTTGGAAGGCGTGTCGAAGATCTCATCTGGCAAATAAGATCCATGAAGAAGAAGGTGGGGCTGTCCATTAATCCCCCCACCTCATTCCATGATGTAGAACCTTTCCTAGACCAAATTGACCAGCTTCTCATCATGACCGTCAATCCTGGATTTGGCGGACAACGGTTTATCGAGGAGACTTTACCCAAAATTCAGCAGGCTTATCAGTGGCGAACAAGGAACCAACTCCAGTATCGCATTCAGGTCGACGGGGGAATCGATGACAAAACCGGACCTGCGTGTGCCAGTGAAGGGGCGGATACTTTCGTAAGCGGTTCTCATTTATTTAAGCAGCACAACATGCGGCAGGCGGTTCGTAAGTTGCGACATGCCTGCCATGAGGCTGCTGAGGGTTATGAGAGCAGACCCGAAAATCAGAAACTCAAAGACCAGAACCCGTCTGCTCAGCAACAGCTCCTTTAGGTTCAGAAAAGTTATCCGATGGGATAATAGCTTGCCTCTCCTGAGAGGGGTTTAAACTCGCCAGATAGGCAACAATATCCCTCAAATCATTGATGGTGTATATTTTTGCGATGTTTTGCATCAACTTTCCTGTGGTGTCCCTTGGATCATAACCACGCCTTCCGAGTTGAAATTTACGCAACTGATCCATCAAATACCAATCTTCAAGAAAAGCCAAAGGAGGTGACTGGATGCTTTTTTTGCCTCTCCCCTCAACCCCATGACAAGAGGCGCATGTGGCGTACAGGAGCTTGCCTCGTTGAGGGTTTCCACGGACCGTTCTGAGGTGTCTCGCTACAGGGCGCTTTTCAAACTTTGCTGCTACCTCCCTCAAGTCGGAAGGATCGTGGTATTGCTGAGCAACGGGCGCCATGAGAGACTCGCCCTTGTTATCTTCCATTGTTCCCCTGATGCCTGTGTTGAATTTTTTCATTTGAGCAAGCAGATACCATGCAGGCATGCCATCAAGAATGGGGCCACGCTGCATCTCTTGTGTGCTATGGCAGACCATACAAGCTGCAAAAACCACTTCCCCGGATAATACCACAGGCAAGGGTTCAGCCGAATACGTGAGGAAAGGAACAAACAAAAACCCCAGTCGCGGATAAAGAACAAGGTATCGAGTCCACTGATTGATTTTTTGGGTCACTGTCCATCTTGGATGTCCCACCATGACCTCCAAGATAGCGAAAACGTCTGACACATGCCAACTCTAGATTATCCTCTACCTCAAGTTCCTTATCAAACGGATATATGCAATGATATCCTGGGCTAGAGCATCAGGGAAGCAACTGGATGTGAATCATATGCCGCCATCCTCATGGTTCTTTCAATTCACGAGAAGTTAAAGTTCAAAAATTCACTCTGTTTGATCCGCTTTAACCCTGATAGTATTGGGAAAATCCATGGCTTTTACGCATCAACATTATACCCTGGGGCTTGACTACGGAACCAATTCCGTGAGGAGCCTGATTGTCAACACCCGAAACGGAGAAGAGGTCGCAAGTGCCACCTTTAATTATCCCCACGGCCGGGACGGAATCATTGAAGATGCTCGAAAACCGGACCTCGCAAGACAACATCCCTGGGATTATCTCCAAGGAGCTGAGGAGACAGTCACAAAAGCCATTCAACGCGCTAAAAACAAGCAAGCCAACTTTTCTCCCAACCAGATCATTGGCATGGGTATCGACACCACTGGGAGCAGTCCAATGCCAGTCGATGCTGATGGTCGAGCGTTGATAGAGATGAAAGCCTTCAGCAATCATCCTGGTGCCATGGTATGGCTATGGAAAGACCATACAGCTGCGCAGGAGGCAGAGGAAATAACCTGCGCAGCCAGAAAATCATGTCCAGAATTCCTGCAGCATTGCGGCGGTAATTACTCATCCGAATGGTTCTGGGCCAAGTTATTGCATTGTATCAAAACCTACCCAGAGCTTATCGAGACGATGCATAGCTGGATAGAAATAGCAGACTGGATACCAGCGGTCTTCACCAATAAGATCAAAAATCCTGTTCGCAATATCTGCGCTGCAGGTCATAAAGCGTTATACCACGAAAAATGGGGAGGTTACCCGGATACCGATTTTCTTGGAAACCTTCACCCAGACTTGGTTCGCATTCGAAAATCTCTGGAGGGAAGTCAGGTACAGGGTGTTGACCGGCCAGCTGGAAAGCTCTCTGCGGAGTGGGCAAACAGGATGGGTTTATCGGAGGGTATTCCTGTCGCAACAGGGGCCTTGGATGCACATCTTGGCGCAGTCGGCTGCGGCATTCAACCCGGTTCCATGGTTAAAATCATGGGAACCTCTACCTGCGACATCATCGTGACGCCCATGGAACGGGAACTTCCCTATATTCCTGGGCTTTGCGGCATCGTTCCAGCTTCTGTGCTACCCGCACATCACGGCCTTGAGGCCGGTCAATCAGCAGTCGGGGACTTATTTCATTGGTGGGTCCAAACCATCTTGAAAGGGTCGGAGCACACGCATGAAAGCCTTACGACACAAGCGCAGCAATTGCAGCCAGGTGAAAGCGGATTGCTGGCCTTGGACTGGAACAACGGCAATCGTTGTCTTCTTTGCGACCCCCTGTTATCGGGACTTATCCTTGGGCAAACTCTTCAAACCCAACCTTATGAAATCTATCGAACCTTGATTGAAGCAACAGCTTTCGGAGCACGCATGATCCTGGAGCGTTTGCAGTCCCATGGAATTGTCGTTTCAAAAATAATTGCGTGTGGTGGTTTGGCTGAAAAAAACCCCATGTTGATGCAAATCTATGCCGATGTGACTGGAAGGGATATACGTGTTGCTAAATCGAGTCAAACCTGCGCTCTGGGTGCAGCTGTAGCTGCAAGCGTTGCAGCTGGTGTTCACACAGACATGAACCA
>JAAZXX010000503.1 GCA_014239995.1 Verrucomicrobiia bacterium | reverse complement strand
GTGCCCAATATCGTGCTCAATGAAACCATCCTGGAGCCATTGAGACAGCCCTCGAGTAAAAAAAACATCCTCGAAATCAGCACTCCAGAGGCTGCTGTATGAAATCCCCATCTTCGTCAATGAACCGTTCAGGTTCAGCATACCCACCAATCCTGGCCAGATACCACTCCAGTTGGCAACGGTCAGGATGGGAGCACGATGATTGAACAAACCAGGAAGAATATGCTGGCTGTATTGCCAAACCGATTCAGCAACAATGAGCGGCATCTCTGGATCGATCTGCCTGAACACCTCGATCCCCATTTTCTGGGAATCGATGAAACCATGCCGCTTTTCTGAATCATAGTGATGCCCACGGACGACTTTCCAACCTTTCCTGCGCAAGGCGCGCACCAAGGTGGTTTCCATTTTCTTTTGTTCCTTCCAGCATTTGCGATTGGCAGAGAGGCGCAAATCACCGTTGGCAACAAGGCAAACCGTTTGCTTGTTTTGAGACGCTTTCTTGATCATGGTATGGTTATTGAATGGCGGGATTTTATTAAAAAACACCGCTGAATCCAGTTTAATAAGACGAAAATAAAAAGCAGTTAGCCCTCATATACCGACCAAGTCAGCATTACAAAAACTGCACCCAAAGGGTCGTTGCTCTAACTTTCCAGGCCAAAAAGGGCGTGTGAAAACTCTTGGGCGTCGAAAGGCTGCAGGTCATCGGCTTGCTCACCAATACCGATATACTTGACCGGAATCTGGAGTTCATTCTGGATGGCTACGACCATCCCTGCCTTGCTTGTTCCGTCAAGTTTGGTAATAACCAGGCCGCTGAGGGGTACCGATTTATTGAACTCCCGTGCCTGATTGAGGGCATTCATTCCTGTAGTGGCATCCAAAACGAGCAAAGTCTCATGTGGCGCGCCTTCCAGTTTCTTTCCCATGACACGATGCACTTTTTCAAGTTCCTGCATGAGGTTGTGTTTGGTGTGCAGGCGGCCCGCAGTATCAATGAAGAGATAGTCCATGTTTTTGGCAAGGGCTGATGCAACCGCATCATGGGCAACGGCGGCCGGATCGGCCCCGTAACTCCCCGAGGTAAGAGGCACCTCAAGGCGATCACTCCAAATTTTCAATTGGTCAATGGCAGCGGCTCGAAAGGTGTCACAAGCCGCAAGCCCCACCTTGCGACCCTCCTTGTTCAAGCGCTTGGCAAGCTTGGCACATGTCGTCGTTTTGCCAGTCCCATTCACGCCAACCATCGACACAACCGTCAAACCCTCTCGATCCATCAAGAGCGATTTCTCGCCCTGGTCAAGAGCTTCTTCAACAGTTTCCGCAGCAACCTTGATGGTGTCAAAATTACCTTTCCCCTTGGACTCATATGCCTTTCGGGTGGCCTCGATAATCCTTCTGGTCATGGCCATGCCAAAGTCTGCCGAGAGAAGCAATGCTTCCAGCTCCTCGGCATCGTCAGCTGAAAATTTGGAGGAACGACTGATAACACGCCGGAACTCATGCACCAAATGATTCTGGGTACGTCCAAGTTTTTCCTTAAGTTTCTGAAAGAATCCCATGGCTAATGCTAGT
The DNA here is from genome assembly GCA_014239995.1 of Verrucomicrobiia bacterium. GTDB lineage: Bacteria > Verrucomicrobiota > Verrucomicrobiia > Limisphaerales > AAA164-E04 > AAA164-E04. Next base: position 1,895 of record JAAZXX010000503.1, on the reverse strand, counting down.
TTGAAACCTTCGACAAGGCTTGTTGACAGCCTCTTAATGCTCCTAACCTGGCGAGCAAAATTGCCAAGCAATCATCCGGCAGGCTGACTTTACCAATCCTCGGTCCACCTGATATATTCCCGTGACAATCGGACCCTCCCGTTTTGATTAAATCCAGTTTCTCTGATAGATAACTGTATTTTTTTACAAGACTTGGTTTATGGGCATTGTGAAAAACCTCGATGCCATCCAAGCCCTGACTGGATAAATCAACCACCAACTCGTTGGGAACACCTAGGCCAGGGTGCGCTAGCACCGCCAAGCCACCCTCCTCATGTACCGCCTGAATCATTGCAGCTGTTGCGGGATAGGAGGAGGCCACCCAACCAGGTTTCCCCTTGCGAAGGTATTTTCGAAAAGCTTTACCAATGTCATCCACAATTCCATATTCAACCAAGGCACGCGCTATATGGGGTCTTCCAGGGGCCTTGCAGTCAATCGATTGGCAGACCTGTTCCACATCCCATGACACACCATGTGCTTTCAAGCGTTCGAGTATCAGACGGACGCGTTCCCTCCGACGTTGCTGAAAAAGGAGGAGATGCCCGTTGAGAACATTAAGATTTGACGAGGAAAAATACGCCAGGAGATGAATCTCCTGGCCAGCGTGCTCTGTGGACAGCTCAATCCCTGGTATCCACCGGATACCTGCTTGTTGGCAGTGTTGTTCCATTTCAGGCCATCCGTTGCTTGTATCGTGGTCCGTGAGCGCAAGGGTATCGAGTTGGTGACTTGCTCCCCTCCGGACAATATCCTCAGGGGAACAAGTACCATCCGAGTGATGGCTGTGCAAATGGAGGTCAGCGGGCATCTGGCTTTTTAATGGAAACTCTGGACGGGCGAAGGATATCCTGACGAATCCTATCGAGAATACCATTAACAAACTTGCCGCTTTCACGCGTCGAAAAGCGTTTGGCAATCTCAATGGCCTCATTCAATATGACAACTGGCGGGATATCTTCACGATAAAAAAGTTCAAAGACTGCCATACGCAGGACATTTCGATCCACCACCGCCATGCGCGTCATGTCCCAATTTTTAACATACTTCTGAAGTTTTAAATCCAGTTCCTTGCGATGTTCGAGAACCCCTTGGATCAAAGATTCAGCAAAAACTCTCAAGGAAGCGTCACGTGTGGTTGGCGAGGGCAACTCGACGCGCTCTCCCCAAGTCGCCTTGCCATGTTCGTAACCGGCGTCGGAAAGTCGATGTGTATCCCAGAAGAGGTTCAGGTTCTTGGCAAGTTCCTTTCCCTCCGACTCCACGGGATTTAAATCATGTTGAAATAGGAACTGAACTGCCCGTTCGCGTGCTTCTCGTCTCAGGCCCATGGTATTCCTTGGTAGCCAGGCTTCAGAAGATGGATCTCCCTCAACTCACAGGCGAGAAAAGGAAACATGATCAGTAATCCGGATAATCCATTCATGGTATCAGTATGTTGGCACCGAGGCGTCGATTTCCTGGGACCAGGCAGTGATGCCACCCCTGACACTCTTGAGATGCTTGAAGCCCTGCTCGCGCAGGAAATGCAATGCCTTGAGGGAACGAACCCCAGCCTTGCAGTGAATATAGTAATGCTGATTTGGATCAAGTTCAACGAAGGAGACTTGCAGCTTGCTCAATGGTACCAAACGAACATCAGCGACATGGGCGATTTCGTATTCATCAGGTTCTCGGACGTCGATCACCTTAATGTTCAGAGAAGGGTCCGTGAGGGCCGATTTCATATCCTGAACACTGACTTCATCAGGGTTACCAGCCTGCGTCTCAGTGGCATCGGGTACACCACAGAATTGATCATAGTCAATTAGCGAGGTGATGGATCGGTGATCCCCGCAGAGCGGGCACTCGGGATC
>JAAZXX010000502.1 GCA_014239995.1 Verrucomicrobiia bacterium | reverse complement strand
CCGGTTCACAGATCAATGACATGGAGCAACGCTATGGGTTGGCTCCCCGACCGGGGCGATACTGGTATGACTCCAAGAGCGGCATGTATGGCGTGGTGGGCTTTCCAGCCTATGGATTCATGATGCCGGGACATGACCTTGGTCCCGTTTCCAGTCAGGCATCCAATGGCAACAGTGGCGTAAGAATCAATGGCAGGGAACTCTGCATTTCTGAATGGAGCTTGTGGAGCCTGATGCTTCAGTCGCCTAGTCAGGAGGGTGCGTATTGGCTGGATGCGTCGGGGAATATCGGTCTTGAAGGGCAGTCCCAGCCCATACTGAACCTCGCTACGATCGCTTCCAGTCAAGGAGGAAACGGGGGGCAGCAGAGCGACGGGTTCTGGTCATCCCGATGGTCGGCGGGCAACGTCAACGCCCATGGGGAAGGTTATGTGAGTGTGCCTGGCTATGGACCGGTGGGTTTTGGATTTTAATCGACAATATCAAAAGATAATAATATATGAATATCATGCACTTACAGGGGCCGAACATGGGAGTATCATTGGACAAGTCCCCGGTGATCACGTGCTGGACGCTCCTCTGCACCTTCCTGTTTTTGCTGCCTGATCTCAAGGCTCAACCATCCTTTCGAATCCCGCTGAAGGTTTCCGAGCATGCCGGAGTCAAACGCATGGAGGAACCGGTTCGATCCGGGGTCCCCTTTCCTCAAAACATGGAGTTATCATCCATTGATTCCCTGAGACTGACGGATGATTCCGGGAAGGTTGTCCCGGCACATTTCGAGATCCTGGGGCGCTGGGGGGGAGGACCCCATGATCCTGAATTGTCCATACGTTGGCTGCAGCTTGATTTCAAGGCAAACCTGGAAGCAGGGGGCACGAGGGTTTATAGCCTCTCAAACGAGGGCGGTGGGCTCTCCATGCCTCTTGTGGATGTCCATGAAACGGAGGCCCATATTCAATTGGAAACGGGGCCTGCGCGTTTCCGGGTTTCCAAGCTCAAGGGCTCTCTTTTTGACGCGGTCTGGCTGGACGACAACGGTGAGGGTGACATGGACCCTGCCCTGATCCTGCCCTCCGGGCAGTCCGGATCTTACGTGATTGCCGGAGGCAAGGAATACCGTGCCAACCGGACGGCACCCCTTGAGGTCGTGGTAGACGAGCGCTTGCCCGGGCGTGTCACCCTGCGCGTGGAGGGCTTTCACCACGACCTCGATGGGAATCCACTGCTGAGGTATGTCACGCGTCTGGCTTTTTTTGCCGGCAGCAGTGCCGTGAAAGTGCACCACACCTTTATTGAAGGCAGGGTGCGTGATTCCGGTAATGGGAGTCTCTACGATGATGTGGCCCCCGAGGACCAGGGGCAGGTCATGACTCCACTTGAAAAAGCAGGCTTGCGCGTTGCGCTTCAAGCCCCTGTCACGGAGGTTGAATGGACGGTTGAGGATGGGAACTCGGAGATCACTCCCCTTGTTGGAGATGCGTCCTTCGCCCTGCGCCAGCGCACACCGCGTAGATGGGAAGATCCCCTGGTATCCGAGGTGTGGCTCCAAGGGCAGGTGCATGCCAGTCACGGCGCAGCACTCACAGCCATGGTCTCGGCCACCACCGATGACAGGGGTGGCTTGGCCGTCTCCACACGGGATTTCTGGCGCAAGGGACCCCAGCAGATGGCCGTGGATGGGAAGGGGATCGTCACCGTGGATTTTCCTGCCGAGCCTTACACGATTTACCAGGCCATGGGGCTTGCCGAGGAAATCCTCTTTGATTTCCACGGTGGCGATGATTTTGAGGACCTGGCTGCATCCTCACAGGGTTTCCTCAAGGATCCACTGTTTGCCGTGGCACCTGGGGACTGGTATGTGGCCAGTGGGGCCCTGGGGGAACTGACGCCTTATCCCTGCGCGCAGTATCCATCCTATGATGAACGCCTGGAAGGTCACCTGGAAGCAACCCTGGAATGGATCGAGGAAGGACATGCCTACGGTCTCCTCAACTGGCTGGACATGCCCATCTTCCGTTCTGATGATTCCCCGGACCCTCACGATGTTTCTTTTGGCAATTCCTACTATGACGCACCCGGTGCCTGCATACGTGAATTTGCGCGACGCGGTGAATACCGCTGGTTGAGGGATCTGGCCTTTCCACAGATCCGTCACTGGTATACGACGGATGCCTACGACACGGACGAGATCGGGCACCCTTACGGAGGCATTTCAGGTGCACGTGGCTTTTATCACCGCAGTGGATTCACCGGGGAATACCACTACATGGAAAGCCTGTGGGATTACTATTACCTGACCGGAGACCGTCGGTCACTGGAGCGCGGTCTGGAGGCGGCGCGTTCCTACGCTGAGGATCCTTCCTGGGACAATGATTTCGACATTGGCTTTGCCATTCCAGGCATCACCGGCCGGATGGTATGGCAAAAGTTGAACACCCTTCTGGAGGCCTGGCTGGCAAGCGGACAGGAACCACTATATCAGGCCATGGTGGCGGATGCCGAGGAATGGCTCGCCGTCATCGGTACCGAGCACGGTTTCCTGAGGGAGGACAGGCAGCAGGGCAATCGCTTTATCACCGAGCAGCATTTCCAGGCCGTGGTCATTCACCTGCCGGTGCTCTGGAAATACCATGCATTGACTCAAAGTGAGGCGGCTCAAAGGGTGTTGATCAACGTGCCACGCCACATCCTTCAGCATGCCCGTGAGTCAGAGAATCCTTCTTCACCTGCCTACAATGAATTTTATAATTTCCTGGAGGTGCGTCTCGAGCAGGATGGATATGCCACCGAACCGGCCTTCCTGTTCCAGGACAGCGATGATTACCTCTACGACCCCGCGGTGGTGGGTTTGCTGGCCGCACTGGGCCGGGCTTCCGCGCTGAGCGGAGACACATCCTTGGTGGAGGAAGCTCGCAGGCTGTATCGGGACCGTATCGAGCCCAACTGGTTTCCGGATGTCTGGGACAAGCCAAATGCCCAGCAAACCCTGCGCATGGCGCCTGCCATGGCATACCTTGTGGAATCTGCAACGCGTGGCCAGGCGTCCCTTGAAATCCTCAGGGCCGGGCAAGGGCAGATACGGCTGCGACTCACGGGTGAGCCGGGTGAGACATATCAAGTCATGCGGTCCACCGACCTGGCCACCTGGATGGAGCACACCCAGGTGGAGGTGGGGAGTGAGGGTGAGGTGCTCATCACCGAGCTTGTTTCACAAGCCTCACGCCTTTTCTACAGGCTGCAATGAAATTTGTACAGCGATGAGAGTTATAAAAAATATCCGTGAAGTTTCATCCAATGAATCAGAACGATTTCCAAAAAGATAGAGCATCTTAAAAACGACGAAAACGATCCATGAAAATAACGAATCACATATTCAATAAAGGTGTCTTTTCGAGTGGCAATGCCTTGCATTACCTGTGTGCATTCCTCTGGGTCTTCACGGCCTCTCCGTTACTCAAGGCCCAGATGCCTGA
>JAAZXX010000501.1 GCA_014239995.1 Verrucomicrobiia bacterium | reverse complement strand
CATCAGCATGGGGCAAGGATTGAAAAGAAAAGTAATGATCAGTCGTGATTCCGGTGTTCTTGTCCATTTTTACTAGCTCTTTGGATTTGCACATACCCCGTTCAAGTGTGCCATGGTGGATGTTCATTCGTTATGACCAAACATTCAACATCAATATACATGATCATGAAACCCAACCCGAATTCATTTCACCGTTTTTCAACCCTTCTGTTTGCCTTGAGCCTGTTTGCCTATAGTGTGTCGTTCCCCATCCAGGGAGATGTGTTTGTGAAGCAGGATTTTGACTTTGATAATGGCAGCCTGGTCGAAACATCAAACGGCAATTGGATCCATCAGAGTGGTAAAGAAGGGGACCTGCGCCTGATGGATGCACAACTACATCTTCAATCAAGTGCCTCAGAGGATGCATCCATTCCTTTGGGCGAAGCATCCTTCAGTGCCATTGATAATGTCCACCTCTACGCAAAATTCCGATTGAAGGTAACCGGGTTACCCACTCCCAAGGGGGCTTACTTTGCTCATTTCAGAGGAGGAAGTTCCTCCACTTTTCGGGGGCGTCTATTCATACTGGCTTCCGAGAATGGCGAGGGTTTTCATCTTGGTGTGAGTAATGGATCCAGTTTATTGGCAGTGGATGCTGATCGATCTGAGACGCTGGTTCTCAATCGGGAATATTACATCGTCATCCGTTATGCCACCTCTACAGCACAGACCTTGTTAGGCATCGATCCTGAGGTCGAGGAGGACTTGAATCTTGCAGCAGCGGACATGGTAGTGAGCAGAAAGCTCAATCAATTCGCTTTCAGACAAAATCCCGGCATGGGTTCCATCCTGATCGACGACCTCGTCATCTCTGATTCGTTTGCTGAATTATTTTCTCTCACGAACCAGGGAGGGCATACCCTACGTGTTCAATCGGAGACGTTGGAAATCCTCGAGGGAGATATAAACCCTTTGAAACTATCTTTTCATCTCGATGGCCCTTTGGAAAAGTCATTGAAAATCGATTTGGAATGGCGCGGAACCGCTCTTCCTGAAGTGGATTACACGGTTTCCTCTTCATCCATTGTTTTTGAGACCGGTGCACGTGTTCAAGAGTTGTTGATCCAACCCATCCATGACGTGAAGATTGAGGGAACGGAGTTAATAGCCCTTGAAATCAGTTCAGATATTCCAGTGACATTTCCGGATCCCAATACCTTGCGATGGAGCATTGTTGATGATGATCTGGAACATATAACCTTCAGTGCCTCCACCTCGGCCTTGTTTGAGGACGAAACCTTACCACTGGTGATACTCCTTGAACGCTCGGGAAACGGATCTCTTCCACTAGAGGTTCATTGGTCCTTGGCAGGAACGGCCGCAGTGGGGGAAGATTTCGGGGTAAGCGAACCGTTCTCAAGCTTCTTTGCTATGGGGCAAACCCAACTGGAAATCCCCCTGGATGTTTACAAGGACACGGTTCCGGAAAAAGATGAGCGTATTGAGTGGATCTTAGATGATTCACGGGACTATTCCTTTGAACCACTCCCCATCACCATCGATATATTCAATGACGATTATCTAGGCCTTTTGTTCAAGGAAACTTTTGACTACGAGAACGGCTCTCTCATACATGTCTCAAAGGGATTGTGGAATCATGGCAGTGGACCGCCAGGCGATATGATGGTCTATGCCGGGCAACTGGATGTGAACGGAAAAAAGGGTGAAAATGCTCTGGTTTCCTTACCTAGTCTCCCACTTGATCATCCCCAACCCGTAAAGGAAATCTTTATTGGTGTAGATATTCTCGTGACCAAGGGCCCGGATGGCGAAGGCAATTGCCTGGCCTACTTAAGTGGTAATGACCCTTCTCAGGACAAAGGGCGAATTTTTCTTCGAAAACCTGAAACCGGGCAAGGGGATTTTGAAGTCGGGATATCTAACGGCCAGTCAAGAGCAAGTGCCTGGTTTCCGAAGACATGGAATGCCCCCATGCGACTAAGGGTGATTATTGGATATGATGCCATGCGGGCTCAAACCCGGTTATGGGTCAATCCCATGGAACCTGATGCGTTCCATGTAAATGCCTCGGATGACACCCCACCTTCCCGGATTCATGGCATGACATTCAGTCAAGGCCAAGTTGATTCACATGGAATGGGACGTTTTCTTCTCGATCACCTTGTCATTTCTACCGACTGGCAGGATGTAGCAGAGGGAAACCAGAATCCGGTCATTCACTGGGCCTGCGAAAATAATTCTGAAGAATCTGCCTGGCTGGAAGATAGGTCCGAGGATGACGTGAAGAGCCTTTTGCTGGGCTGGCCACTGAACCAGGAGTCAGGTCGGATTCTCTTAATGAAGGGGCTGCAGGTTCAAGCCGAGGATGTTCAAGTTTATTTTACTATTGCGGGTCAGCCGGAGGCAAGCACAGGAGGCAGTATCGCGGGGGTAGCTCGTAAGGTCATGATTTCCAATGGAACCAAGCAGACTGTTCTTGAATTTCCTGCACTGGAGGGTCTTGAACCGGGTGATGTGGAATCCATACGATTGAACCTTGTGAACAGTGATGCTTACCAGGTGGGTTATCCCTCACAGGTTATTTTCTCCCATGAAGCATCTGCAAACGCACCGGACTTGCCATTGAGGCTTTCTATCCAGGAGAAGGACCCTGTTGCAACAGGTGTTCACTTGGTTTTGGAGGGGCAAGTGGGCCAGGGTTATGTGGTTCACCTGTCGCAAGACCTTAAATTATGGCACCCCTGGCGATCTGGAGTTCTCAAAAACATGACGGTGGTGTTGGTATCTGAATTACCTCCAAGATCTTCCATGGCTTTCTACAAGGTTACTCGAAGTTTAAGTGGGATGACAGTAAATGATCTCAGTGCTTTTTCAGCGAAGCCTTATTGAATGCTCCACGCGTTGGGTTTGATCATAAGCCAAAGACGGAAGCTCCTTGAGAGTGGGGGATTCCGTTTCATCCAGTGTTTTGCGGGCCAAAGCTTGAAAGGCTTCCCATCGATCCCATGCCAAGGACGGGGAATGCACGGTTTGCCGCAAAAGACTGCGCCATTCGATGATGATGCGGTCAATATCACCAGCCCCTAAATAGTGGGTGATCCATTTGTACCTGTTCAATCCGTTGGCGTGTACATCCATCACGATGGACTCGGCCCCAAATCCGTATTGGGTTGGTATACCATTCTCAAGATATCCAGGGATATTCTGAAATCCATAGACATCGTGACAAATCATGGCAATTCTTCCACCCCAACGATGTTCATCTTGGCTGAAACGGTGACCGGCATGGAGGTTTGCCATATCATACAGTAACTCTTGCAGGGGATAGTCACGGTCCTCAAGCGCTGCCGCGACGGCCAGCCCGTCCCCTTGTGAGAAGAAGCTAACGATGCGTCCCCTGAGGGTTGGTATGCCTTTTGAATCGATTAATTGAAGACGCCGCCACAACATGGCCGTACCGGTCTTTGCCGAAGGT
>JAAZXX010000500.1 GCA_014239995.1 Verrucomicrobiia bacterium | reverse complement strand
CCTGATACCAGAATTCCCCAGAGGTGATATCCAACTTACCGTCCCCATTGATATCGCCCACGGCGACACCTTCGTTATTGTCCTTGTGGAGCTGTTGCACGCGCCACGTATGCTGCGTCCCGGCTTTACTCACAGCTGTGGCACTGAAAGCGAAGAAGAGAACCAAGGGGATAAGATGTGTACGATGCATGATCATGGATCATAAGGGCAAATTCAGCCGTTCTTCAAGACTTGAAAGACACTTGGTTCATCATGGTTCGGGTTAAATCACCTCGCATCGCTGGAGATTCACGGGATCCAGGTACTTAACAGGCATTCTTGATTATTTGGAAAATTTCGCTGCTTGCCTGCTTTCATCACTCAACCACGCGATGGGTCAGGCTCATGTAGGCGCGGTTGATAAAGCCTTTGGGGTTGCCTTTTTTCTCATCCCATTCCTCGGTCACCTTTGCGTCATATACCTCCGCAAGTGTCGCGCCATCACGGATCAATACCATCATGCGCTTGCGGATGGTCTGCAACATCTCAATGTAATCAGCCAGTCCCTGGTAATCGGATACCGCCCCGTGCCCGGGAATCACGATGGTCTTTGCGTCGATTTGTTTCAGCGTTTTAGTGCAGAACTTGATGAGACCACCGAAGTGCCCCCCATTTCCAGCATCGATAAAAGGATACCCTGCATTGTTATACACGTCACCCAGATGAACGGCATTGTGGCCTCGGAAAATCACAGCCGTGTCCCCGGTTGTATGGGCAGCACCGAAATGCATGAGATCCACCTGCTCTCCATTGAAGTGAAAGTGCATGGCATTCTCGAACGTAATATCCGGCCAGGCACTTTCAGGGTAGGCCTTTTGTTCATAAGAGCTCGTCACCAGGTTGATGATATGATCCTGCTTCATCATCTCCCTTGAATTTGCCTGTGCCACCAGCCAGGTACCTGCGGGCCCGAGGGCCAGGTTACCCTCGGCATGGTCAAAATGCCAATGTGTGTTGATGGCAAAATCAATCCCATTGCCTCCAAGTCTTGCTATCTCGGCCTTGATCTTGGGCATCAATACCGGAAACTGGTCGTCCACGACAAGGACACCATCGTCACCAATACTGACAGCCATGTTACCCCCTGCCCCATTGAAAACATACAGCTTATCACCGATCTTCCTGCTGACGATCTGCGTTTGCTCCAATTTCCAGCCACGTGGCCTGAAGGCACCCATGAAATCCTCCAGGTTCTTGGGTTCAGGAACAGGCGGGCCGTCGTGCGCGGACAGGGTGGCAGTCAGGAAAGAAAAGCTCAGGAAAAGACATATGTGATGCATGGGACGACTTTCGTTATCAAGGGTGGAACAAATCTCCGGGTAATATGAATGAGGACCATATCCGCAGATCTGGATGCACAAGTCAATGACAGGATACCACGATGCAAGATCATCCAAAACAGACCCGTCATTGTTGTGCCGAGCCGGAATCCAAAAGCAACCATGCAGCAGGGTCCGGTTCATGAAATGGCCATGCTGCCTTGGGAAGACTCCACGATGGTTGCCTTATTTCCCGAGATGCTGGAGACTCCCTGCATGGATGTTTCCCGTATGTGCCTTTTCCTCATGCTTGCGGTTTCGTTTACAAGGATCGAAGCCATCGAGATCGCTGATATTTTTTCTGACCATATGGTACTCCAGCGGGATATGCCGATTCGTGTCTGGGGAAACGGGGAACCTGACAGCAAGGTGGCGGTGAAGCTCGGGGCTCACCGCCAGGTGACTGAAGTGAACACTCAAGGCACATGGTCCCTGAACTTGCCGGCCATGTCCGCATCCGATGAACCCCGCACTCTTCATGTTGCCTCTGGCGGCGATGTCGTGTCGGTAACGGACGTTCTGGTGGGTGAAGTCTGGCACGCCTCGGGGCAATCAAACATGGAATGGTCGCTGGGGGCCTCGGCAAAGAAACTGCCGGCCATATCGAAACTCCTGGATGCAGCCAATTATCCCGGGATGCGTTACCGTGCTATCAAGACAAGGGAACGAGACAAGGCAGCATCGAGGATTGGCGATGGGGGCTCCTGGCAGGTCTGCACCCCTGAATCCGCGCAGACTTTCTCTGCAGTAGCCATCCTGTTTGCCCGTAGGATCCACCTTGAACTGGGCGTGCCTGTCGGTGTCATCGAGACCTCCTGGGGCGGTCACCCTATTGAACCCTTCATCCCTGAGAGCGCCTTTGTCGGGCATCCGGTTCTTGAGAAGGAGCGGCAACTGGGCCGTCAGAAGGATATGACAGGCCTGAGAAACATGAAGGGCGGCGTCTGGGCACGCAACGCCTCGTGGTTGCCCGGATGGATTTACAATGCCCGCATTGCTCCATTTGCTGGCTACAGCCTTCGAGGGGTCATTTGGTACCAGGCGGAGTCAAACTGCGGAACGGGTGAGGATCCCCGGTTTTACAGCGAAAAAATGAAGGCCCTTGTTCGCGGTTGGAGATCAGCCTGGGAGCGTCCGGAAATGCCCGTCTATTATGTCCAACTACCCCAATATACCTCCCCGGGGTGGACACGCATGCGCGACGAACAGCGCCGCGCCATGAGCGAACCGAATACAGGCATGGCGGTCATCATTGATCTTGCACTCGACGACATTCACCCCGCCAACAAGCTGGACGTGGCGGAACGCCTGGCCCTCTGGCCGCTGGGAAACGTATATGGCCGTGACATCAGCGTCAGCGGGCCATTGTTTGAGTCGGTCTCTTTTCGAGGATCATCTGCAACCGTCCACTTCGATCATGTCGACAGGGGCCTGGTGACAGGTTCGAAAACCGACCTGCAACCCACGTTGATTCACGAGGGCAAGGAAGTGAGTGGATTTGAGCTGGCTGGAAACGATGGCATCTGGCTCACGGCTTCCGCTGTCATCGACGGGGATGTCGTGCGCTGCACGGCGGATCGCGTCAAGGAACCAGTGGCTGTACGTTATGGACATGCACCGTCCATGCCATCGGCACTCCCATGGAACCTTTACAACCGGGATGGCCTGCCGGCATCCCCCTTTATTTCGGGCGTTCCAGGGTATCGTTAAAAAGGAAAACAGGCATTGAGCGCAAACAATTCTTGGCATCCTCATGCCTTGCCCCTGAAGGGCAACCGGATGCATATGGTTGGATGGTTTTTTCGATCAACGAAGCATTGGAGTCGCCCCCAGAATCCTGATGTCAATCATCGAAGATAAAGAAATGGTTGCTTCGTTTGTTTTTGGTCAAATCTAAGACGCGCCTCGAAAGGATTGAAGATAACCCAATCGATTTCTCCGGGTTGAAATTCCAGGCGTAGAATGGAGGCTTCCGGATCGTCTCGCAGTACGCGAATGCCATGGGCGTGGGCAGTGGCTTGCAGCTGGTTGGCGTAGGCTGCTTTCGCGTTGGGATTCGGGTTATTGGACTTTGCACGGGATCGATAAGGCGGATGCGGATAGTAGACCTGGGTAAAGACAATCTT
>JAAZXX010000004.1:16795-21705 GCA_014239995.1 Verrucomicrobiia bacterium | reverse complement strand
GGCGGCATGCGGTGCCCTGCCGACCGCCATACTTTTTCATCACGGTGACCCATGTGGCAAACCAGGAAACCGCCTGGAAAAACGAAGCATTTCAGGGCAAACCGCAGCCAGTGAGCCTGTCCAGTTCCTCTGTCGATAGCAGCAGCTCATGCTTGTGTTTTCCGGCATGTCATTCTTTAATCATGGCAATAAAGCTTTCAAGAAGACCGACGACGGTCGCAAGGCCCGGAAACCATGAAGAATATGAAGCCCATTGCACATCCTTCCAGTAGAACAGCACCCGAGGCAAAGGTTTGTGAACGGAAAAGGTAATGGGCCAGCTCCGTGAAGGATCGTTTGATCTGGTCTAGAGTGGTTTCACCCTTGAAAACCACTGTGTCGCGCCTGCGGATGATGACACCGATGGTCCATTGACGGACGGTGCCTTCGTCTACCCCGAGCACCAGCCAGGGACCCAGGGAACAACTGCGATCATACATCTTGGCCTGCGGAAGGTAGAGCAGGTTTTCGCCTTCAATATCCCTGGAACTCATGTCGTTGCCAATGGTGTAGCCCGCCACGCACCCGTTTGAATCCATGACCAGTGCCAGCTCGGGTTCGGGTACATTCCAGTTGGCATCCTTGCGAATACCCACGGGTTCACCGTTTGCGACCACCTTGGATGGCATGGATTTGAAAAAGATCTCCGGACGAGGTGCCTCATAAACCCTGTCATAGGCGGTGGCACTGAAATCGGACTCTTCCATGCGGGCATTTTTGCTGCGCAGATAGGTCACGCCTGCGGCCCAGACCTCCTGATGATCCACTGGTGCCAGCAGGCGTACCTCTGCCAGTGGATGGGTGGGTGGGTTTTCGGCTTTGACTCGCGCCTGCAGGGATGATCGTGTTGCGGGATCGAGGACATGCTGGATGGTATGTACATCGACCAAGGATAGATCCACGACCTGCTTCTGTTCGTTCAGGCATCCGATACGGGGTTTTGGCTGGTCCTTCGTCAAGAAACGGCAAATGCGCATCATAGTGATATCTCTAGACGGTAAGGGCGGTTTTTGCGAGCTAATTCATTTTGACATGTCACCCTTGCAGGTTTGGCTTTCAGCGCCTAAAACAAATCCATGGAAACCTATCAGGCAAGCTGCATCTACGATGGCAAGGCAACCTTGGCGGAGGGCCCGGGCTGGGATGACGAACTTCAGGCCATTGTCTGGGTGGATATTGAGAAAGGCCAGGTCTGCCGGTTTTATCCCGGTGAGTGTCGTAACGAGACATGGGCCATTGGCCAGCGCGTCGGCTGCGTCGTGCGTACCTCCGGGGGTAAGTTGCTGGCAGGAGGCCAGCAGGGGCTGTTGCGCCTGGATCCCGGAACAGGGCAGGTGACCGCCCTCCAGAATCCCGAGCCCGATTTGCCCCAGAACAGGTTTAACGACGGCAAGTGCGATCCCCAGGGAAGGCTTTGGGCAGGCACAATGTCCTGTAGCGAAGAGGAAGGAGCTGGCAGCCTGTATCGCATCACCAGCGATGGTGCTGTCAAGCGCATGGTCGAATCAGTGACTATATCCAACGGGCTTGCCTGGTCTTGCGACCAGCGCACCATGTACTATATCGACACCCCGACACGCCATGTGGATGCCTATGACTTTGACCGCAACTCCGGTGCAATCAATAATCATCGACCCCTGATCGAAATCCCCAAGGACATGGGGTATCCGGATGGAATGACCATCGACGCGGACGGGAAACTCTGGGTCGCCCTGTGGGCCGGGTGGGGCGTGGGATGTTGGGATCCGGAGACGGGTTCCCTGCTTGCCAAGGTCGAGGTGCCGGTGGAGTGCGTGACCGCATGCTGTTTTGGTGGCAAGGATTTTCGCACGCTCTACATCACCACTGCCAGTCGCGACCTGGATGCTCAGGGTCACCGTGAGCAGCCACTTGCGGGTGGTTTATTTTCCGCAGATGTCGGTGTGGCAGGACTGCCAACTCCCGTGTTTCAGGAGGCCTGATTCCAGGTTTTTTCCTGGTATGGCACACTTAATGAAACGTTCGAAGCCTATGCATTCAACGCCACCCGCGCTTATTGATATCGGACTCAACCTGACCCATGATTCCTTCGACTCGGATCGTAAAACGGTCATTCAACGCGCCCAGGATGCGGGTGTTTCCCGTATGATTCTGACCGGGGCCAGTTTGGATGGCAGTCGTCAGGCCCTTGACCTGGCAAGAGATTACCCGGGGGTGCTCTATGCCACCGCAGGTATCCATCCGCACCATGCCAAGGAGGTGCACGGCGACACCTGGCATGTGCTGCGGGAATTGCACGCCCTGCCCGAGGTGCTTGCTGTCGGTGAGTGTGGTCTGGATTGGTTTCGTGATCTTTCGCCTCGACCGACCCAGGAAAAGGTTTTCATTCAACACCTGGAATTGGCGGTGCAGAATCAACTTCCCATGTTCCTGCACCAACGTGACGCCAGCGATGCCTTTGTATCCATCCTCGCGGATTTTCGGGAACGCCTTTCCAGGGTCGTGGTGCATTGCTTCACGGACTCCAGAAAGGCTCTTTTTGCCCTGCTTGACCTTGACTGTCACATCGGGTTGACGGGATGGATTTGTGACGAGCGGCGTGGAAGGCATCTCAAGGAACTGGTTCCCAGTATTCCAGCGGACCGCCTCATGATTGAGACGGATGCCCCCTATCTTATGCCTCGGGATCTCGATCCCAAGCCGGATACGCAGCGCAACGAGCCTATGTATCTGCCTCATATCGCAAGGGAGATTGCACGTTGTGCAGATAAACCTGAGGATCAGCTTGCACGGGAGACCACGACCGTGGCCTCGGCTTTTTTCCAACTGCCGTCCACTCCACAGACGGGCACGGGGGCTTCCGCATGAAGCTTATCTCATGGAACGTGAATGGCGTGCGCGCGGTTCTTGGCAAGGGGTTCCTGGACTTCGTCGAGGGCGTCGATGCTGATGTGATCTGCCTGCAGGAATCCAAGGCGCAGCCTGACCAGCTGGATCATGTTGTCTGGCCCGAAGGTTACGAGGTTTTCTGGAATGCCGCCGAAAAGAAGGGGTATTCAGGAACCGGTGTCCTGACCCGGCAAAAACCACTGAAGGTCTGGAACGGACTGGGCATGCCCGAGCACGATCGTGAGGGGCGTGTGCAGAACCTCGAGTATGAAGGCTATATCCTCGTCAATGTTTATACGCCGAATGCGCAGCATGGCCTGGCGCGCCTGGAATATCGCATGGCATGGGATGCCGCTTTCCGCACGCATGTGGGTGCACTTCGTAAAAAAAAGCCTGTCATTTTCTGTGGCGACCTGAACGTCGCACACGAGGCGATCGACCTGGCGCGTCCCAAGGAAAATGTTCGTAATCCCGGATTCAGTCCGGAGGAGCGGGCATCCTTTACCCGTCTTGTGGACGATGGATTTCTGGATACCTTTCGGGTATTCGAGCCTGGTGGTGGCCATTATTCCTGGTGGAGCTATCGAGCCGGGGCACGCGCCCGTAACGTGGGATGGCGCATTGACTATTGCTGCATTTCACCGGAGCTGCGGCCGCGACTGAAGTCTGCGTTCATCATGAACGAGGTCCTGGGTTCGGACCATTGCCCGGTGGGCCTGACCCTTGGATCCTGAGAGTTGCCGCTGGGCATGTTGCTCCCGATTCCAACCTTGAACAATCACCCCCAGCCCACCAAGATACGTCCACACCTTATGGCTTCCTCACCCACATCCCCTTCCGACCAGGGATCTCGGTCTCAACGCATGGCCGGGTTGCTGGACTTGTCGCGGCAGTTGGGCGATCCTGCAAAGTCCTTCTGTATCCTGGGTGAAGGTAATACCTCCATCGAGGTGGACGAAAAATGCATGGCAGTCAAGGCCAGTGGCTCAGTCCTGGCATCCTTGACCGAGGCTGACGTGACCGTGTGTCAGCGTGCTCCGCTTCTGGCGGCCCTTGAAGACCGGAGTCTCAGCGATGGAGACATGAAGGCATTGCTTGAAACCGTCAAGGTAGATCCCGAGGCCAGGAGGCCCAGTATCGAGACCCTCTTTCACGCCTGGCTGTTGAGCCTTCCCGGCGTGCACCTGGTTGGTCATACGCATCCGCTGGCCGTCAATCAGGTGCTCTGTTCACCCCGCGCGCGGGATTTTGCAGAGCGCAGGCTTTTTCCCGATGAAATTGTGCTTTGCGGCACTGCATCCGTCTTCGTGCCCTACACTGATCCAGGCCTGCCGCTTGCGCGGGAGGTGCGTGACCGGGTGAAGTCCTTCATCCTGCAACATGACACGACGCCCAGGCTGATTCTTCTTCAAAACCACGGTATCATTGCCCTCGGTTCCACGGTTTCCTCGGTGATGGCCTGCACGCTCATGGCCGACAAGGCAGCAGCGATTTTCGCTGGTGCCGCTGCCATGGGAGGCCCCAACTTTTTAACAGCCAGTCATGCGGAGCGAATTGCGACACGTCCTGACGAGCATGTGCGTCAACGGCGTCTCAATGCCTAGGCAGCTATCCCTGATGACCATGACCGACAAGCATAGTTACCTGGCATGTGATCTTGGCGCTGAAAGCGGGCGACTGATCCATGGAACCCTGCAGCATGGACGGCTGACCCTGAAGGATGTGCATCGCTTTGCAAATACCCCTGTCCAGTCGGGCGGTTCACTGCACTGGAATCTCGATGGACTCCAGGAGGAAATCATGGTGGGGCTCCGGAAGGCCGGTCAATCGGGCGCGCATTTTGATAGTATCAGTTGTGACTCATGGGGTGTGGATTATGTGCTTTACGATGCGGAAGGACAACGCATGTCCCCGACGTTTCATTACCGTGATGCCCGTACTGCCGAGGGTGTCAAAACAATCATGGGGCGTGTTCCTTGGGAACGCATCTTCCAGGAAACCGG
>JAAZXX010000004.1:0-16785 GCA_014239995.1 Verrucomicrobiia bacterium | reverse complement strand
GTATTCAGTTCATGCCTCTCAATGCCCTTTTCCAGCTAGGGGCGGAGATGCCCGATCGTCTTCAAACTGCCCGCACGCTGCTCGGGGTTGGAGACGCATTCAACCATTGGCTGGGCGGGCGGGCGGTTGTGGAATTGTCCATGGCCAGTACCTTCCAGCTATACAATCCTGTCCAGAGGGATTGGTCGCCCGCGCTCCTGGAGGCTGCTGGTTTACATAAGGATCAACTTCCGGAGATCGTCCCTCCCGGGACACCCATTGGCAGTCTCTCCCATGAACTTGTTGCACGCAGCGGTATCAATGCCATGCAGGTGGTGGCAAGTTGTTCCCACGACACCGGGGCCGCAGTCGCGGCCGTGCCCGCCTCCGGGGAACATTGGGCTTACCTCAGTTCCGGGACCTGGTCTCTCATGGGTGTAGAGCGCCCCGAACCCATCATCAACGCGCAGTCCCAAGCCCTTAATTATACCAATGAAATAGGTTACGGGGGTTCCATCCGGCTCTTGAAGAATATCATTGGCATGTGGTTGATTCAGGAGTGTCGTCGCACCTGGGAAACGGAGGGGGATTCGCTTGATTATGCCGCACTGACACGTCTGGCCGGAGAGGCCCCTGCCTTCCAGTCCCTGATCCATCCGGCGGATGCCCGGTTTGTGCCACCTGGAGGCATGCCTTCCAGAATTGCGGATTATTGTCGCGAGAGCGGGCAGGCTGTTCCCAGGACAAAAGGCGCGATCCTGCGTTGTGCACTTGAGAGTCTGGCGCTTCTTTACCGCCAGACGCTTCTGGACATTGAGTCCATGACCGGCCAAGGCATTCATACCCTGCATATCGTGGGTGGTGGCGGGCAGAACCGCCTCTTGAACCAGTGGACCGCCAACGCCCTCAACCGAAAGGTCGTGGCGGGTCCCATCGAGGCCACCGCCGCCGGGAACATCCTGGTGCAGGCTTTGGCACTTGGACATCTGGATTCCCTTTCAAGCGCACGCAGGGTGGTGGCAGATTCCTTTTCAACAGAGACCTTCGAGCCAACCGACCAGCTATCTTGGGATCAGGCTTTTGAATCGTTCCTCAGGCTCGAGGCCTCGTAGGAGTTGGCTGAATCGTTCCTTTCTTCAGCTTTGAGGTGCGACATCCAGGTCTTGCACCAGGAAGTCTTCGAATTCATGATGACATTGCGGCGGAATGCGTACTTTGAAAAGGGCTGCATTGTCTTCATAACGGCGTTCCTCCACCTGCCCTACCTCATAGAGGCGCGACATGACCTGGGATTTTTCGAGAGGAATCCTGAGTTCCAGGAATGCGCGAATGGGTTTGAGTTGGCATCCGAGTTCTGCCAGGAAGGCCTCGAATCCTTCATGCGTATGCGCTGAAATGGCCACTGCCGGTTGATGGGTCCCAAGGTAATGTTCAATCACCCCTGGGCTTTCAACCTGGTCGATCTTGTTAAACACCATCATGCAGGGCTTCTCATGGGCCTTGATTTCCTCCAATACGGTATTCACGGCCTCAATCTGGTCGTCGACCTGGGGATGACTCAGGTCCGTCACATGGATCAGCAGGTCCGCCTCGACCACTTCCTCCAAGGTGGCCTTGAAGGCCTCCACCAGGCGATGGGGTAATTTACGGATGAACCCCACCGTATCGGAAATCAGTACATTCTGGTTGGTGGGTAGTCTCAGGCGGCGGGTGGTGGGGTCCAGTGTGGCAAAGAGCTTGTCCTCAGCCGTGACCTCCGCTCCGGTGAGAGCGTTCAACAGGGTGGATTTTCCTGCGTTGGTATAGCCCACGATGGAAGCCAGCGGCCATTGGTTGCGCTTGCGTCCTGAGCGCTGTACTTCGCGTTGCTTGCGGACCTGTTCCAGTTCTTCCAACAGTCGGGTGATGCGCTCGGAAACCTTGCGGCGGTCGACCTCAAGCTGGGATTCTCCATCGCCTCCGCGCATGCCGATGCCACCCTTCTGTCTGGATAAATGGGTCCAGAAACGGGTCAGGCGTGGGAGCAGGTATTTGAGCTGAGCGAGTTCCACCTGCAGTTTTCCTTCCCTGGTCTGCGCACGCTGGGCAAAGATATCCAGAATGAGTGAGGTGCGGTCAAGGACCTTGCACTCGAATATCTTTTCTAGGGTTCGCGCTTGTCCGGGGGTGAGTTCATCATCAAAGATCACCGTGTCCACGTGCTCAATCTTGCATTCCTCGGCAAATTCACGGGCCTTGCCCGTTCCGATAAAAGTACCTGCATGAGGTTTCTCGAGCTTTTGAAAACCGTGGCCCACGATTTCTGCACCGGCGGTGCTTGCCAACTGGCGGAGCTCATCCAGTGAATCCTGAACTTCCCAGGAACTGCGGGCCTTGAATTGGGCTCCAATCAGGAACGCACGCTCAGTAGTTTTTTCGAAGTTTTCGAGTAAAGCTTTCAAATAAGATCAAGTAACGGTTGATGTTTCACCGCAGTGGTAATCGATACCGAGGGGGAGTTCAAGCCCAGGAAGATGTCTTGTCGACCCGGGTTTGATGAGATTTCTTCAGCCAAGGAGTTTTTCAAGGACCTTGTCATCCATGTTAGTGAGCCTGGAATCCCCTCCCTTGAAGCGGAATATCAGTCCCAGGTGGTCGCGTTGCAGGCAGTGCCGTATGGTGAGCCTTGCATCCTGCACATGAACGGGATCCTTCATCACGTGATAGTCCAGTTCATCGGCCATGCCGAGTGTCTATCCTCAGCTTAAGCAAGGCATGGAAGCAGGCCTGCAAGGGCCATCCATTGGCGTGTCCCTGTGGTTGGGTATGTCCGGTATCGTGAGCTCATGATACCGCTTTTATGATTTTCAATAACTCCTGTGGGAAAGGCTGTCCACACGGAATGATCTTGATGGCACCGTGATTTCTCCGGTGTGTGGGTGATTCATGGTTGCCCCAGGAAGGAGCCAAGCCAGGATGGCAGGCCATGGTGGTGAACCCACCATGAGGTAGCGCATGCGCCCAATAAAAGGCCAATGGAAAAACCGATCCAAGTGCCCATGAAGCGCCATGGTGCTGATTGCCTTTCCCGGCGTAACGCCTGCCTGAGCTGCACGAGGTATTCCCTTCCCTTGGATGTGATGTGGCAGCCCTCGATAAAATAGGGCCGCCTGCCGTCGCTGAGGATGGTGCCCATCAGGTATCCCTGGTCAATGAGGTCGTGGTAGATCATGACATCGGGAACGTTTTCGCCAGAGCGAAGCTCCTGCGGCAGGCCTTCTGCGGATGCCGTCTCAAGGATTTCAATCAATGGGATGCGTGGGTCCATGCATGGGCATTAAAAAGGGGCGTCCCCATGGACGCCCCAGGTGATCGGTCATTTTCCTAGAGGCTTTTCAGATAGGCGAGCACATCCGCCAGGGCCTGGGCATCCATGCCCAGTTGCTCTGCACTCAACATCAGGGACCGTTGCAGGCCACGGATGCTTGCCACCTGATTCCGAGGGATCATCTGCATCACACCACCCTGAGACTGGATGATGACGGGATCAGATTTGGAGAGAACCCGTCCGTGTATGACCAGCTTGTCCTTGGTGGTGACCACGGATCCGTTGTAGCCATGCGAGATTTCCGCTGAAGGCTCCATCATGGAGCGCAGTACCACCTCCGCGGTCTGGGCGCGTGCGAAGGCCGTGATGTCGGGGCCATAATCCACGCCCGTGGCGTCCACTTTGTGACACATGTAACAAGCCGTTGTGAGCAGTTTCCCCTTTTCAGGATCACCCTTGAGTTGAAGGATTTCCTCGATGGGTGGCAATTTGGATTCGGAAGGTTCTGGAACTTCCATACCCACCAACTGGATGCTCTCGGGGTCGTAAATGCCACGTTCCTTCAGGACGCCATCCAGCTTGTAATCCCGCCAAAGGCTTCCCTTACGGTTGAGCAGCCACCAGACTGCATGCGCTCGTACCATGCCACCTGCTTTTGAAGCTGCTTCGACGATCCCCTCAACCGATTCCTTGGTGCCGGCGTAGGCAAGGGCCACGAGGGCTGCCTTACGGTCCTCCTCGCTGAGGCTTTCCGCCAGGGCGCGTTGAGCAAAGCCCTTGGCTGAAGCCGCGGGGTGCAGACGCCATGCGATCTTGGCAAAGGCGGGTGTCCAACTTACGGCATCCTGGACTCCCAGTTCAGAGAGAAGCATTTCATAGACGGCCCCTTCCTTGCCGGTGGCACCCGTGCCCAGGGCCTCCAGGTAATGCCGATCCTCCCCGTCATAAGCCCTGGCGATCTCAAGCAGTATGTCTCGGGCCTTGCCAAAGGGGATGTCCCGCATGGCCAGGGCCACTTCACGGCGCACGGCGGCATCGGAGTCCTTGGCCATGCGTTTCGAAAGGCTGATGAGCCCCAGCCCCCTGCGGCGAAGGGCCCTGTAAGCAACCACCCGCATTTGTGGGTCCTTACTCTTGAGTTCTCGACGCACATGCCTGACTCCGGCTTTACCCAGGTCTGCCAGTACCCAGACTGCGCGTGCACGCACGTAGGGATGATCCGACTTCAGCAGGGTCGATACCTCCTTGACGGCATCCTTGCCGCGAGCGCGCAGTTTTTGAGCCGCCGTGGCGCGCACATTGACCGCTGGATTCTGGAGACCTGTGACCTGTCCGGGGCCTGACTTCATGTCGAAGGAAGCGACCTGGGGCTTGAATCCCCTGGGTGCAACGCGGTAAATCGCCCCGGAAAGCGTGTCATCGAGATCTCCATGTCCTCCGACACGGGCGTCATACCAGTCGGTGACATACACCGCCCCGTCGGGGCCAACGGCCACATCGGATGGGCGGAAAAGGATCTTCTTTTCCTTGGTCCGGTCCCTGAAGCCACCGGTGAAATCGGCACCGTCGAACTCCTCCTCGCTGTTGGTGGTCAGGAAATTGAATCGTTCCAGCTTGAAACCCGCCCCTGCGGGCACGGGAAGGTAACCGAAGACGGTGTTGCGTGCCGGTTCGCAGGACAGCAGCATTCCGCGATATCGTGAACCAAGGGCTCCGTTCTCGTAGAAGGCGATCCCGGTTGGCGCCCCACCCCCGTAGACATCCCCTGAGGGCATGGTACCGGGATCCTCCTGGCGCCACTCCGCGACAGGCGTACTTTGTCCGGGGCGACGATCTGCACCCCAGGAGCGTTTGCCGTCAAAGGAACTGAACCCGGCATTGCCGTATTCCATGAGAAAGGTGGTCCGGGCTGCGGGGGGATCGTCGTTGTCGTTCTGAAACACGTCGCCAAAGGAGGTGACGGTCTGCTCGTAGCTGTTACGATAGTTATGGCCGATGATACGGACCTGGCTTCCATCTGGATGCATGCGGGCTGTAAAGGCTCCTATGTAGACGTGTCCGTCATCGCTGGCCAGGCCTGCCGCTTCCTTGGTCATGTAGGAACTGCCCATGCGAAAGGTGCGCCCCGAGCGGTCCGTGAACACGGCCCCGCAGTTGCCCGCGTTCCAATACCACTGTCCGTCAGGGCCCACGGTAACCGAGTGCAGACTGTGGTCATGCACGCGGCCGTTGAAACCCGTCAACAGCACTTCACGCTTGTCCACTGCCGGGTCAAAGCGCATGTCCCGATCCACGTCTGTGTAGACGATCATGTCCGGAGTCATGGAAACCACGACCTTGTTGTCAATTACAGCCACGCCCATGGGACAGCGGAGGAACGGTTCCTGGACGAAGGTCCATTGCCTGTCTGCCTTTCCGTCACCGTTGCTGTCCTCCATGACCATGACACGGTCCCCTTCCGGTTTGCGGTTATAATGCCCGCGATAATTGACACCCTCCGTGACCCATACACGTCCATCCTTGTCGATATCCATGTTGGCCGGGTTGTAAAACATGGGTGACTGGGCCCATAGCGTTACCTCGAGGCCCTCCACGGTGCTGAAATTATCCAGTGGAACGACCTCATGGTCTGCCATGGCCAGATGGCCGAGGGCGCATGTTGCCATGACCCATCCCATGAGTGATGTTTGTTTTTTGCTTTTCATGATCTTGCTTCTTTCAATGCATTCAAGGTTCCTGATACCCCGCGGTGGCATGCATGCTTCCACGGGCTTGTCATCGTTGGACACGTTGTTCTCTGTGGCTTACCAGTCGACCACCGATCCATCCCGGCGATCGTAGGTTTGCGGGTTTTGCCAATCATGGCCGAGCTTGTCCTGAATGGCTTCCTCATCCAGTTCAATCCCCAGGCCCGGGGCGGTCGGGACTTTGACATACCCTGCTTCCACCTTGAAAGGTTCTTTCAGGTAGCCGTCTCCCAGACTGACCTGTTCCTGGCACAGGAAATTTGGAATGGACGCAGCCAGTTGCAGGCCTGCTGCCAGTGAAATGGGGCCCAGAGGATTGTGGGGCGCGATGGAGGCATAATAGGCCTCCGCCATCCCGGCGATCAAACGTGTCTCGAGAATACCACCCGCATGGCACAAGTCCGGTTGCAGAATATTGGCGGCTCCTTTCTCAAGGATTTCACGAAATCCCCATTTGGTAAAAATACGTTCACCGGTGGCGATTGGGAGATGGGTGCCTCTGGCGATTTCTGCCATGACATCGACGTTCTGGCACTGTACTGGTTCCTAGATAAAGAGGGGTTGATAGGGTTCCAATACCTTGATGAGGAGCTTGGCATTCTGGGGGCTGATGGCCCCGTGAAAATCAATGCCGATATCCACATCCTTGCCACCTGCCTCCCGTATCCTGGCAAAGGTCTCCCCCGCCATCTCGATGTCGGCCTGTGAAGCCACGACCCCGAGGCCTGCCCGGGAATAGACCCCGGTCTTGAACGCCGTGAATCCTTCTGCCTTGCGTTTTTTGATGGTTTCGGGGTTGTTTCCAACGTGTGCATAAACCCGTATTCTATCGCGGGTGGGACCCCCCAGCAGCTCATAGACAGGCACCCCGAGTGCCTTGCCCTTGATGTCCCAGAGGGCCTGCTCGACACCACTCAGGGCACTGGTCAGCACGGGGCCTCCCCGGTAGAATGTGTGACGGTAGAGGGCCTGCCAGTGGTGCACGACATGTCGGGGATCCCGACCCAGCAAGTAGGGCTCCATGGCTGCGACGGCGGCGGCGCAGGTCTTGGCCCGGCCCTCGGTGATGGGTTCTCCCAGACCGATGATGCCGGCATCGGTGTGTACCTTGAGGAAAAGCCAGCGGGGCTTGATCAGAAAAGTCTCCAGCCGGGTGATCCGTATCTCAGGTTTGAAGGTGCCCCACTCCTGTGCGTGTGGGGAAACGAAACCGGGATACGGCTGACTGGCCGCCTGCTCGGCAGCGCGACTCCGCGAAATGCCGGCGGCCGCAAAACCCGCTGCTGCAAACAATTGCCCAATGAAGGCGCGGCGTCGTACGGGCGAGAGTTGTTCGAAATCAGTATTCTTTTTCATAGGATGCACAATAACCAGCCTGCTTGATGATCGTAAGGGTGTCATGATTGAATCGAACCTGGGGAAAAGATCCAAGTACAAAGCACCTCGAACCACTAAATTCCGTTACCAGCTTCCTTGCCTTTCGAGTCCCTGGAACTATGCAATTGGCACCACGCTTGCATCTGTATAGCATGGCCTCATGCGCGAACCTCCTCAGCCAAGCCTGGTGCGCTGCGCCAGCACCGTTCTCTTGCTTTTTCTAATGCCCGTCTGCCTGGGCGAGCCGTGGCGGTTGAATCAAATGCAGGTCATCGGCACGCACAACTCCTACAAGAAGGCCATGCACCCATCCATCCAGGAGTTGATCCGCCGCAACAACGGGGAGGCTGCCCGGTCTCTGGACTACGCACACGAGTCCCTTACCCGGCAACTCGTCGATCACGGCATGCGGAAGATGGAGTTGGACGTTTATGCTGATCCCAAGGGAGGGCACTACGCTGATCCTCTTGGTCCGCGCATGGCAGAGGACTTGAATTTACCTCGTGTCCCGAACCATGATCCCGAAGGGAATTTGAAGCAACCCGGGTTCAAGGTGATGCATGTTCCTGACATCGACTACGACAGCAACGTGTTGACTTTCCTGGAGGCTCTGCGGGAACTGCGCCGTTGGTCCACGGGACATCCACGGCACGTTCCCGTCCTGGTCATGATCGAGCTCAAGGACAGTGCCGTTTCCCCAGAGGGCACACAGCCATTGTCCATGGAAAGGAAAGATCTCATGGCCCTTGAAAGGGAAATCCTGAGTATACTTCCACCGCGTCACCTTCTCAGGCCCGATGATGTTCGGGGCGATGATGAGAGTCTGCGCGCGGCCATCCTTCGGAGGGGATGGCCGACCCTGGAATCTGTCAGGGGAAAAATCATGTTTGCACTGGATAACACCGATGAGAAGCGGGACCTTTATCTGCAGAACAATCCAGTGCTGCAGGGTCGTGTCTGTTTCGTCAGTGTTGAGGAGTCTCATCCGGCGGCAGCATGGTTCAAGATCAATGATCCGGTGGCGCATTTCGAGCGCATTCGATCCCTGGTATCAAAGGGGTTCATGGTTCGAACACGTGCGGATGCAGGCACGGAACAGGCACGGAACAATGACCCTTCCCAGCGTGAAAAGGCCTTCCTGAGCGGAGCCCAATTCATCAGTACAGATTATCCTGTTCCAAACCTCAAGTGGAGCCCCTACCGCGTGCGTTTTGCCAAGGGGGTGGTGGCGCGACCCAATCCCGTGAGCAACGCTGCTGCGGATCCCGGGCTTGATTTGGAGTCCTGGCTTCCTGCAGCACCGTCCATCGTGCCCGATGCCAGCCGTCGTCCTTGAGTGGACGTTTCAGGAGCAGGGAGCTACGGTAATCTTTCCATGAGAAAGGATGAGGCCATTTATCTGCGACACCTGAGCTTGAAACCGGGAATGGCACCTGACACCAGTAACTTCCCCCTCAGCCTGCCGTTTGTGGCTCAACTGGACCTCGAATTCCGTTGTTCGGTCACCTTCCTGGTGGGTGAGAATGGCTGCGGCAAGTCCACCCTCATGGAGGCCACGATTCTCAAGGCATCCAAGGGACGGTTATTTTTTCAGGGCGGAGTCTCAAGCCCAGTTTGCCGGTCTGCGGGATGCACGGCACCGGAATCCTGATTTTGATGGGGATCCCGGTGCTCGTTATGGTGGCAAACCCCTGAACACCTGTTCCCATGGGGAGGCGTTCCTTGCGGTGTTTGAATCGTGGTTACGACCAGGTATCATCCTGATGGATGAGCCGGAGTCGGCTTTGTCACCCCAGCGTCAACTGGCGCTGCTCGTTCGAATGTCGAACCTGTTGAAGACGGCATCCGTTCAATTCATTGTCGCCACGCATTCCCCGATTCTCATGACATTTCCCGGGGCGAGCATCCTGTCCCTGGACCAAGGTAAGCTCCAGGATGTTTCCCTGGAGGAGACATCCCATTATCACATCACCCGGGGCATCCTTGAGGAACCCGAGCGTTATTGGCGCCACCTCCAGTCTGCCGAGGAAGGGGAGGACCCCGATGTGACATGATCCAGCGGCATGAGGATCGGTGCCTGAACAATGTGATCTACTTCCGAGCATGGAGGTTGTTGCTGATCAACAGCGGTTTTTGGCTTGGAATCTCCCTCTTGAGGGCTCATAACTTTTTTCCAAGCATCCCATCGGCCAGCATACCCTTGAGTCTGGCATTTTCACGTTGCAGTTCCTCGAGTTGTCTGGCCTGGTCGATCTCAAGCATGCCAAACGCACGCTTCCAACGGTAGAGGTTTTGTTCACTGATCTGATGACCACGGCAAACTTGCTTGATTGTTTTTCCACTACCCTTGGCTCCACGCAGGATACGGAACTTCTGTTCGGTCGAGTATCTTATTCCTTTCATCGTCTAGGTCCTTTCGATTGATCCAGACCCACTTTTCAAGTGGATCCGTTCTCGTAATCTCGACCAAAACCATCTAAATAGTTGGGCAAACTCATGAATAAACCTTTTATCCATTTATCGGCACTGGTGTTGTTGGCGGGAACGTTGAATGCAGACAATTATTGGAGTCGATTTCGCGGACCGAATGGGAGGGGTGTCATTTCCGGGGGGAACCCACCCGTCAAGCTGGATGTTGACACCCATTTGAGTTGGAAAGTGCCAATCCAATTGGGGCATTCCTCTCCAGTGATCTGGGGCGACCGTCTCTTTCTGACCTCTTTCAAAGACAACACCGTATTCACGCACTCCTTTTCCAGAATAGATGGAACGATTGAGTGGAGCAGGGGCCGCTCCTACAACGGTCCCAGGAGAGGTCCAGGTTTTGCCGATCTCCATGAGGATACCAATCCAGCCGCTGCAACGCCTTGCGTCGATGCAGACAGAGTTTATGCATATGGTCCCAGAATTGGTCTCACGAGTTATGATCATCAGGGGAATGAGATCTGGCATCATGCGTTTCCAAATACGCCCTTTTTGTATGGCACAGGCGGTTCTCCAATGGTGCATCGAGGTATCGTCTTTCTTCTTCGCGACAGCTTGAAGAAGGAAAATTCCATGCTTTATGCATTTGATGCAAAAACGGGGGAGCGAAAATGGAAAACAGCACGTCCCTTTTCCAACATTTCCTATTGTACGCCATCCATACTTCAAACCCCTTTAGGGGATGAAGTCGTAACCTTGGGTGCTGGTCGTCTCAGTGGTTATGCTGCCGAAACCGGCAAGGAGCTCTGGTCTTTGGATGGGATGGGGAAATCATCCATCAATCTTCCTATCGTACAAGGAGACGAGCTCTTCATTAATGCGAAAATCATGTTGGGTTTTGAAGTCGACTATAATTACAAAAAAGCATGGGAATATATTTTAAGTTTTGATCAAAACAACAATAACGTGATCGAGGAGACCGAGATAACCAAGGGTATTCGAATGCCGCAGCGACCTGATCTTCCCCTTTCTTCACCTGGTTTTGGTTATGTCATGAATCCTCCCAGTCGATTCAAATCGAACTTTGATTTGAACAATGACGGTAGGATTCCCTACGAAGAATTTGTTTCCAAAATTGATTCGATGACCAGGGAAATGCAGGCAACCCAAGCTCGAGTGCAGATCGTCCGAGAAGAAGGTAAATCCCCCATGCCGAAATTGGTTTGGTCTGAAAGGCGGTTTTTACCCGAGATACCATCCATATTACCATACGGTGATCGAGTATACGCTGTACTCAATGGCGGATTTTTTGTATCCAGAAATGCCACAACAGGCGAGCTTGTCGAAAAAGACCGCCTCAATGCCAGTGGTATGTATGCCGCCTCACCGGTAGCAGCCAACCACCATATCTATTTCGCTTCACGGCGAGGAGTGGTGACGGTTATGAAAGCTGATGATACCTTTGACATAATCTCATCCACCCAGCTAGATGGAGAAATCTACGCGACCCCGGCGATACAGGATGATCTTATTTATTTTCGAACCACCAAGTGGCTTTATGCATTCAGGCAGTAGATGGCATGAATCAACTATTTGTCTCTTGATCCAGACCCCGAATGAGTGACCTCAATCATCTTGTGGAGTCAGGTGTGATCAACTGAGGCCTGGATATTCAGGAAACTCGGGTGATGTCCTTTATTTCACCTATGTATCATGGACGAATTCGACTTATCGGTTGATGGAAATTAATTCTGGTTCATCGGTTGAGGTTTCGATTGCTTTGATTGTCTCTCTGACGAGTTTGGCTTTCCCCCGGCTTAGGTGACGCGGGTAGTTCTTTTCTCCCTGATCGAAATGAATGGCGCCGGCTTCCAATTGTGGCAGGATGCGTTGTGCATGAGTTCCGTAGCTTTTCAGCATTTCCATGACCTTGACGATGCGTTTTTCGCTGCCATGCGCTTTTTGGTTTGAGGCATAATCTACCAGGAGTTCGATTCCCTCGCTAACACGGTGTTTCGCAAAGAGCTCAAGGCCACTCATGCGAATTTCACTGGCAAACATAATCCCGCTGGGCGCTTTCTCGGCAATCGCTTGCAGGATGGCGGGTAGCAGTGGTTTGATTTCATCAAAAGTAAGGTTTTGGTAAACCGTGGCGAGACTACCCCGTGCACGCCCATCCTGATTTTGCAATCCATTTCGAACAGCTTGCAGGAGTAGTTCACGATCGACTCCTTCGAGTGAACGTCCAATCAGACCACCACGTCGATTGAAAAGAGCGAAGGAAAGATAACGATGCTCCATTCCTCTTGGATCGTTTTGTGGATCTCTTTTTGCAAAGCGCTCGAGCATATTTGGAATGGACAATTTCGCTGGTCCACCGATTCCCGCGAGTGCTTCGGCGGCAAGTATTCGAAGCCAGAGATCATCCGCTTTGAGTAACTCGGTTAGGGTCGACACTCTGGCCGGTCCATGGGTCTTTGGATTAAGGTTTCCAAATGCTTCGACGGCCCCGTAACGGGAATTTCGATCCGAGGAAGCCAACAGTTTTGTGAGGCTTGGCATGAAATCGCCGTCACGACGCCCCAATTCCTGAGCTGAACGTTTGCGGACTGCGGGTGACCAGCTGGATAATCCTGAAAGCAATGCTTCATGGCTGCGGTGCTCATACCGATAGCGCTCCATTTCTCTATTAGAATGAACCGTCCGTGTTGAAAAGTAGTCTCGCCCTGCGGCAATGACCTTATCCACTTCGGATGGATCCAATGCGGGGACAATAGAAGTTTTCTTACCCGTGACGTATAGGCTTCTGAGAGGCACGGCAAAGGCTAAAAGATAGGTGCCGGTATTATCCCAGTGAGTGTATTTATTGTGTTCCTCCTCTCCTACAGGCGATCCTTGATAGCGGAAGCTGCCGTCCCATTCGCGGGCGAGGTCGTAATACCAAGCCTGTTCGCGCCAGTAACCACCGGTGGCCAACGGACCGCAACGTGCCACCGCAGGCATCGCCCAGAGCATGTTGAAGAAATTTCCGGTGTGTCCGCGTTCGCGCTCGTTGTAGGCAGCTACGCTCATTTTGGCGAAGAAGGTCGCTGCTTCGCGATCGTCAAGCAGATCGAAAAGCACGGCCGCCATCGAGCATTTGCCGTTGTCTTCGTGTCCGGGCCAGGGGTGGTGATCACCATAGGGAATGGCGCCCTTGTTGACATACCAGCGAAGGAAACGGGCCGAACGGGTGATCGCAAGATCCAGGTCGGAGTGCTTGACCCCAGCCATACGCGCCAGCACCATCGAGATGGTCAGAGGGATACCCGGCGAGTTCATGCAGCCGTATCCACCGACTCTGCCATCTGGCAACGCGAAGCGGTGACCCCAGGTGCCAACGAGGCTTTGACCGTGGGCAGATTCAAGCGCCAGACGCTCAAGTCCAGGCATGACCGAATGGTCGCCCGTCGCCAGGACATACTCGGCAAGAAACATGATCGCATAGCCATAGTGCCAGGTCGCAAAGGGGCCTACCTGGTAGTCCGTCACCTTCTTGGCGTAATTGGATAGAAGTGACTGGTATGCCTGCTTACCACTGGCCAGTAAGGCCAGTGCATTGATGCTGTTAGGGATCGAGACCCTGTCCAAACCTCTCTTGGCCATCCACTCACAACCGCGTTCGAAGATCTTTGTCGATTTTTGGCAATCAAAGGGTGCCGTGGCGCTGTAGGTGCCCATCACGGGAATTTTGACGGCGACATCCTCGATTTGACCCGAGCGCCAGCGGGTGAGCTTGAGAATGCCACCAGATGCTTCTTGTTCCGCCCGAGTGACAGCGCGACCGAATTGGATCCGCGCATCATTGCTGAACGTCTTGTGGTCAATGCCAAGAATCACATCATCAATCTTCAGGATGCCATCCGCAGGTGAATCTTTGGCCACTTCGGTGATCAGTATCTGACGGGCGTCCGCGGTATGTTTCCATGCATACATCCAGCCCCGAGCACCCGTTGGGCCGAGCGTCCAGTCATGGCTTCCGTCGGCCTTGCCACCTTGGGTAAAATCTGGAATATCCGCTTGCGCAGGAGCTCCGATCAACGTTGAGGTGGAGACAGAAATGAACCAAGTCGTCGTCGCGATGATCAAGGTGGTTCGTTGCTTTATGTTCATCATGAGATAGCCATTCATCTGAGTTTCTGCTCGAAAGCGTAGCCTTCTTCAGATGACAAACAAGCATATGCGGCCGCGGACCTCAGGTGGGGTGCATCTCAAACGTTTTAGGGAAACTCATTCTCAATAAGTTTGATCGCCGCCCTTGCCAATGCATCACCAATCAGGAAATAGCTTTCAGCGTTCCCGAACCAGTGGTGTCCGTGGCCGACATTAGGTGAGAGTTCCTTTGGGCGGGCAAAGGCTGCCGTTTCAACAAATATGGCATTTTCCATGCGTGCCGTTCCCTCACGTTGGGCTTTTCTGAAGTCAGCCATGCTGCCAGCTTTTTCGACCGGGCCGCCGTTTCCGAGTTCGCCAACAATAAACGGCAGTTGGGGCGTAATGAACTCATTGCGAATATCCTTGGCAAGGTTGACTAGATTATCTGCATACTCGGGGATAGCGGGTCTTGTTACCATATCATTCCAACCCTGCATCCAGACGAAACCTGCAAGTTGGTAAGAGTCGTCTTCAAGTTTATCAAGTGCCGCATGGATTTCTTCGATCATCTGGGTGTAATATGAACCAACCTGAGCACCTGAACTTGGTGGGCGGAAATCAACGTAGAGACTTTTGCCTCCCCATGCTGTTTTGATCAGTAATACGGGCTCATCGAAATAGTTCCCGATCACATGTCCAAACTGCAGCTCCGGTCCGATATGACTGCTGCCGCCATAACCTGTGTAGCCGATGGTCAGGTTTCCCTTGCGCTCTTTGTCACGAGACCTGAAGGAAATCTGGACGTCCTCTCGGATGATCCAGTTTCCTTGGTCGTCTTTAAGGTGTCGCATTTGGTCGGCACTGACCGAATGCTGCAAGGACCATTCCAGATTGCCCTTGCCGCCGTTGTAATGCTGGGGGTGGTCCATCGCGACCACGCCCTGTCCTTCCATATTTGATTGGCCAGCGAGAATAAAAACCTTGATGGGAGGCATGCCGCGGCTAGTTGTTTCAACAGGCGTGGTCGATGCTGAGGCAGGTGCGATCGTGCGTTTCCCCGGATGTTTGGGCCTGATATGAGGTCGAAGGCGTAATGTGACTTGAGTTCCGACCTTGGGTAGTTTGTGCCCTGCGACGCTCCAGTTCAGGTCCGCATTGGTGTGGCTGTGAACCTCTGGCAGGCAGAGAACCTCATCGCCGAAAGTTGTGACCGAGATCACGTTTCCACTTCGATCGGCAAGGTAATGCTTCGGGCCGGTATCCTCTCCACCATGCAGGATCGAACCGGCGAACAGGAAGGTATGGGTTGAAAATGTTTCTTTCTCCTCATTTATCATGAACTCGTTGATCGGCTTCTCGATCAAAATGCCTGACTGGTCGTCATGGAAAACAAGGAACACATCGACCGGGGAACCTGTTGGAGGCGTGTCCATCCAAATGTTTCCGCCTTTCCCGATCGCTTTTCGATGAGCGGGGTGTCCCGCCTTGGTTCCCAATAGAAGCAGCGCCAAATGGATGTCCCTGGCTGTGGCATCGACGGCAACAACCGATTCATGTTCCTTGGATCCTTTCGTGCAGGCAACCAGCTCAAGCATCCCTTCTTCCAGGCACGTGCGGGCATTCACATCCACACACCATTCTTCAAGATTGACGCTCAAGCCAGGTAGTTTTGGCAGATGGATTCGAGTCTCTTTTTTAGGTGATGAAGTGACACCGGAAGATGCGCCGGTTGCATCATCTTCAGGGAAAGCAAATGCCGTTATACACAGTTGATGGACCACCGACAGTAAAAGAAGTAACTGGAAAAAAGTTTTCATGAATCTTTGGTTTTCATACCGGATTGGATCCCAAGAAAAGACGGTTCAATCATCTGAGCACGCCCCAGTAGAACGGCCCGACGTGATCCGTGGTGGCTGTTGAGTCTCCTCCGATAGGGTCTGCCGGCGTGGATGAATCCCTGTTCTAACTTTATGAAAAGCCGCTTCACTGTTGAGGGAAGCGGGGATTCCGGGATGGATGGAGAGCAGGGGTTCCCAACGATTGCGTCCAAGCATTTGGAGCCAACAGGAATGTGGCAGCGGTAATGAGACTACGTTTAAGTCTCCTCGTCAGAGGGTCCTGTGAGCCCACGCTGAGCTGATTGAATGGTGCCTTCATGTCCTGGATCATATTCGTCGTCATTAGCAGAGGCGACAAGCTAATTTGGCTTTCCAAATAGTTTGAAAGGAAACGGACGTTAACCGGGAATGCTTATTTCGTATTGCAAATCAGAATCCTGTAGCTTGCACGAAAGCTCTCAAACTATGAGGGGTCAACCCCACCATGATATTGTGTGTAAAATTTGTCGCTCAAATTGGGCCAGAAAGTCGACGGCTGGCACTCACAACGACAAGTTTGTCAAATTTTCGAACTGAACCGAACCACTTTTCGCTATGATGCCCGTTTCCCGTCTCCGTGTAGATATATGGAGGATCAGGCCATTGTAAGGCTTAGTCTTAAGTTTCCCGAGTGGGGAGCAGATAAAATAGGACCACTGGTTCGAAAAGAAAAATTAAAGGTTGTCAATGATCGGGTCAGACAGGTTCGGCGAAAGGAGGAACCAGTCGTGCCCCCCTCCAACGAAAAAGTTGCGGCGTTTGGGGCTATCTACTGGTCCTCACCCTCAGAAAGCATCCTATCCAGTGCATGTGTGGACATGGGATTTTATCCATGACTGGACCATGAAGGGAGGCAGTTGCCGTATCCTGAGCATTGTCGATGAATACACACGTCAAGCCCGCGGTCTCCATGCGCCTCGGTTTCCACTGCCGGCACTTC
>JAAZXX010000049.1:9886-12639 GCA_014239995.1 Verrucomicrobiia bacterium | reverse complement strand
TTGAAGGGATAGTTGAAACTCAAATAAAAGGCGTTGAGCATCAGAAAGTTCCATAAAATCGGATTGTCCTGCCTGGTAGGATTTTTCAGCAATCTCAAGTGCGTTTTGCGCCAGGGGTGTCAGTGTATCACGGTAGAGGTCTATTTTGCGTTCAGTATCGCGCAAGGTAAACATGGACCACGAAAGATCTGTCGATAGCCTGTTTAAATGTTCTTTCCGTCGAAGCCTGGCCGCGGTTTCCAGTGACTGGTTTTCGCGTATGGCAGCCTGGTATTTACGATTCCAGATCGGGATGTTGAAAGAGCCCGTGATCATGACAGGGTCCTGACCTCGAGCAGTGGGAGGCATGTTTTTGTAGGCACGGGTCTGGATGTAACCCAGACCAAGTGCAAAATCCGGCCAAAGTTCCCTTTTTGCCAACTTGACGGCAAGCCCTTGTTTTTCAACTTCAATCGAAAGAGATACCAGCTGTGGATTGCCTATTTCGAGGGCATTTTTCAGCATGACCTCTGACACCTCAGGGTCCGGGCTGATGGATAGTGGTATTCGAGGCAGGGGTGATGTTGCCGGTCGATTCATTGCCTGATTAAGTCGGCTTGAAAGTGGATGGATCAAGTCCTGAAAATGCATGCGTTTTTCTTCCAGTTTACCTATTTCGATCTGGGCTTTGATGACGCCGGTGAGATCCCTGCCCGCTCGAAAACGTGCCTGTGCAACTCGTTCAAGATGTTTCATCAATTCGATATTTTCATCCGTGATGCGCATGGCTTGGTGAAGATAGGCAAGTTCATGCCAAGCCTTCCTGACTTCATGGAAGACTTGGCGCTTGATGCCCTCATACTGATACCATGCGGCATCAGCGGCATGTCTGGAAATGGTTCCACGGAGTTTGCGTTTCCCGAACCACGGAAAGCTCTGTGAGATCCCAACCCGCATGAGTTGTGATCCGACGCGGGTCTCCACCTCGCGGATGAAAAAATCATAATTGAAATGGGGGTCTGGCAGGGCTTTTGCCTGGAACTCTTTTTCCAAGGAGGCCTTCCACTCTTCAAAGGCGGCTCTCAGACCTGGATGGTTCAGAGACGCGATGGTGAGGAAGTCGGTCAATGTGGCGTCTTCTGCGACTGTCGTGCCAGTGTTTTGCTGTGGAAAGACTGTTCCAGCAGTAGTTCGCTGTAACGTTTCAACGGGGGGAGTACGAAACGCCTTGGGGCTTGAACACGCGAAAGCTGTCACAGCGATTGCCGGAAGAATCACGATGTGCGTCAAGGCATTGATTGCCTGTATGTTCATAGATAAAAGGTGATGGATGAATGATGTTTGATGCCTGCCAGGATAATGGAGCCTACGACAGTTGACTGCGAGGCACGGGTACGCACCCCAACCCCACAAGGTGTGGCATCAAATCAGGTAGGTGCAGAAGAGCTTGAAGGAAGCTACACTTGCCAGAGGAATCAAGGCATTGGTCGGGGGAAAATCATGAGGTGTCATCCTCTCCGGTATGCGTATGCGGATGGCGCATCCTAATCTCGCCATTAGAGGAAGCTTGATGGTGGAAATGGATTTTGGGGGCGTCTGCGGTTCCGGGGATGGATCAGGTGCGGGTGCGTCGACACAACAGGATGATCCGCCGCAGGGACACTTGTCGCAGGTAGACGAAGTCCAACGATCCAAGGACACGCCCGCCGCCGATATGGCAGTACACTGGCCCGCCACGAACATCACCGTGACCATTAAATATGCCACCAATTTGCACATCACTTTTGCATATCACCCTTGAATTTCGAAAAAGCAAGGCTAAATTTCATCTATGCTCGTTGATTTTGTGCGCAAATCATGGGCTAAGTAGTCGTTCATTGATAATAATCGCCCTATCGCGCCACCTTTCTTCTTGTGCTAAAAATCACAATTATTAGTCTTCTGAATATCAAAAAATGATAAGGTTTCTGATCCTTTTTTTTGCCGGAGGCTGGTTCTTACAGTTGTCCGGAGAAGATCTGCGCGAGGATGTGCATTGGGCATTTGTTCCGCCTCTTTTGCCACAAATGCCTGAGGTGCGTGACACCGCATGGCCGCGTCAGCCCATTGATTATTTCATCCTTCATGCACTTGAGAAACATGGACTCAAGCCATCCATCCAGGCAGACAAAACGACGATCCTACGACGTGTGTGGTTCGGATTGACAGGGTTGCCTCCCAGTCCGGAAGCGGTAGATGCCTTTTTGGAGGATGACGATGAAAGGGCGATCGAGCGTGTCGTGGACGGTTTGCTCGCCTCACCTCATTATGGGGAGCGCTGGGGTCGCCACTGGTTGGATGTCGCGCGCTATGGAGACTCCAACGGAGGTGATGAAAATCACGCTTATGCGCATGCATTCCGGTATCGAAACTGGGTGATTGATGCCCTGAACCGCGACTTGCCCTTTGACCGGTTCGTAAAGGCACAGTTGGCTGGGGATTCCAGTCTGCCGAATGATACGACCCAACTTGCTGCTACTGGCTTCCTCGCGATTGGTACAAAAATTCTGGCTGAGCAGGATCCCATCAAGAAACGGGCCGATACCATCAACGAGCAACTCGACACCCTTGGACGAGCCTTCATGGGCCTGAGTCTTGGATGTGCACGGTGCCACGCACACAAATTCGATCCTATTTCTGAACAATTTACAAAATTTGTAACTTCGACACCTCAAAAATCTTCATATGGAAATGCGACTGGAATAATCAAATCCCCAATTTCAAGACCATACCTG
>JAAZXX010000049.1:0-9876 GCA_014239995.1 Verrucomicrobiia bacterium | reverse complement strand
CAGCACCGATATCACTGAATTGGATTTAAAAACGCCGGAAAGGCTTCAGTCGGAAGCCGACTGGAAACAGGATATGCAGATCCTTGAGAAGCATCTGTCCACGACTCGGGACCGGCTTCAAAATGCCGCCTTCAAGCGCTGGGATCTGGAGTGGGAGGCAGAGACGTTTGCTCGAGGCAATGTGATTATTGACCATGAGCAATACGGCAAAGGTATCGGGATCATCGGTGATCCAGGGGCACAGGACAATTATGTGGAGTATGATCTTGATATCAAGATGGACGGCTTATTTCTGGTGGAAGTGAGGTATGCAGCAGAAAACCCTCGGCCCGGTAGAATTCTCTTTGATGGTGAGCCACTTTCAGGTGCAGCCATGACTGCCGCTACCGGTGGTTGGATGCCTGAGCATCAGCGTTGGCACATGGAGGGTGGGATTGAGCTGGTCGCCGGGGCACATGTCATGCGCATTGAATCCAAACCCATGATGTCACACATCGATCGTGTCCGGATCACTTCCTTTAAGGATCCGCATAAGGCAAAGGCCTGGTTGGTGGAGATGCAGGGCTTGGAATCACAAATCATTCTCCTGGAAAAGGAGCGTCCTCGCTATGTCAAGGTAATGGCTGTTGCCGAGGGAACCATTCAAAATGCACGGGTGAACCTTCGAGGAAATCCTCACCAGCTCGGGAAGGAGGTTCCAAGGGGGTTCCTGACCGGAATCGGCGGTGTAGAGCCCCCGATGGTTGGCGAGGATTCCAGTGGTCGTCGTGAATTGGCTGAATGGATGACCTCCCCAGATCATCCTCTCACCGCTCGAGTGATGGTGAACCGGATTTGGCACTGGCATTTTGGCCGTGGACTGGTTTCGACTCCCGACAATTTCGGTCGTACCGGGCAATCACCTAGCCATCCAGCATTGCTGGATTGGCTCACCATGGACTTCATAAGGCACGGCTTTTCACTCAAGCATCTTCACCGACGTATTGTCTTGTCCAACGTTTATCAGCTCTCAAGCAACGACGATCAACCCGTGGCGATGCGGCAAGATCCATCCAATCGCCTATACTGGAAAGGTGCGGTGCGGCGCTTGGACGCTGAAGCGTTTCGGGATGCCCTTTTGTCAGTCTCTGGGAGTCTGGATTCCAATGCCCATTCCGGAGAGCCCATCCAAGTGACTTCTCAAAACCCCTCGCCCCAGGATTTGATTGCCAATCGTGTGGCATACGAGTCGTTTCCGCGCCGTTCGGTTTACCTTCCGGTCGTCAGGTCTCATATTTATGACCTTCTAGCATTATTGGATTTTCCAAACGCCACAACGCCGGTCGGTAGGCGATCCGAGACCACTGTGCCGACGCAGGCGCTGTTGATGTTTAACAGTACTTTCGTCATCGAAAAAGCAAGGGAAACCTCTCAACGCGTCCTTGATGAAGCAATCACGATGGAGGAACGGCTTGTGCAGATGTATCGACTGTTGTTCGCACGAAGACCTTCGGCCCTGGAACAGGCTTCCTGTGCATCATTCCTGAAGGGTTGTTCTGCGTGGATGGATGATGCTGAAGGCTGGGGATCCCTTTGTCATACTCTGATGATTTCAAACGAGTTTATGCATGTTTGGTAAAGATACAATTCAATCTCTTCATTGTCGAAGGGATATGCTCAAACGTCTTTGTGCGGGTTTTGGCGGGGTGGCACTCGATGCGATGTTGTGTCAGGATTTCAACTTGGAAGCCAAGGTCCTTCCTGGACATTTTGCGGCAAGGGCCAAACGCGTCATTTTCCTTTTCATGCATGGTGGACCTTCGCATGTGGATCTCTTTGATCACAAGCCAGCCTTGGCAAAGTATGATGGCCAACCGCTGCCTTTTCCCGAGCGTAAGGTGCAGTTCGCTGCCCGTGGCAATCTGATGCGTTCACCGTGGTCTTTTCGGCAGGTCGGACAATGTGGTCACTGGATGTCTGAGTTGTGGCAACATCTCCCCAGGGTGGCGGACGAATTATGCATGCTGCATTCCGTCTGTGAAACCAACGTTGCTCATGGCGGAGCCTGC
The DNA here is from genome assembly GCA_014239995.1 of Verrucomicrobiia bacterium. Lineage (GTDB taxonomy): Bacteria > Verrucomicrobiota > Verrucomicrobiia > Limisphaerales > AAA164-E04 > AAA164-E04. The sequence goes on along the minus strand of JAAZXX010000049.1, from coordinate 7,828 downwards.
ATGAAACTACACACAGGGGATGAGGCCATGCTGCGTCCCAGTATGGGAGCCTGGGTGAGTTATGGTCTTGGGAGCGAAAATCAAAATCTGCCTTCATTTGTGACCGTTTGTCCAACATCCTTGCATGGTGGAGTGGATAATTTTGGTGCGGCCTTTCTTCCGGGTGAGCATCAAGGGGTGGCACTTGGAACGCCCGGTTATCCAAATACGTTGGCGAAAAATGCCGCATTCCACTACGTGAAAAATGAGCAGGGTTCAAATGAAGCTGTTCAATCGCTGCAGCTCGAACTGCTCCGCAAATTGCATCGGCATGGTTCGTCCAAAAATGCTATACTGCCTGCGCTTGAAGCTCGCTTAAAATCCTTCGAGTTGGCGTTTCGCATGCAATCCAGTGCTCCCGACATCACAGACCTTTCCGGAGAAACAGAAGTGACCCGGCGTCTTTATGGACTGGATGATCCTGAGACGGAAAACTTCGCCCAACAGTGCCTCCTGGCGCGCAGGTTGGCAGAGCGAGGGGTTCGATTTATTCAAGTCAGTCATGCGCATAGTCTTCCATTTAACAATGAACAATGGGATCAACATTCGCACTTGGAAAAAGGACACTCGATCAATGTGCGTCAGATAGATAAACCCATCACTGGACTTATTCAGGACCTCAAGGCACGCGGGTTGCTGGAGGATACGCTTGTTCTCTGGGGCGGTGAGTTTGGTCGCACACCCTCGGTTCAGAAAGGAGACGGACCCTCTGGGCGCGATCACCATCCCGATGGTTTCACCATGTGGATGGCTGGTGGTGGCGTTCGGGGTGGTATGCGTTATGGGGCCACGGACGACTTTGGCTATCATGCCGTAAGGGATCGATGTACGATTCACGATCTGCATGCGACCATGCTCCACCTCCTTGGTCTGGATCACGAGAGCTTGACTTACTCTCACCTTGGACGTGCTTTCAGGCTGACGGATGTTTCCGGAGCGGTCGCTCACGACATTCTGTCGTGAGCCTCAGGTGATGATTTCCTTGAGGACATGCCCCCCGATATCTGTCAATTTACGGATGCGACCCGCATGGCGGAAAGTCAAGCTTTCGTCCTCCAGTCCCATCAGCTGGAGAATAGTGGCGTGGACATCCCGCACATGGATGGGGGCTCCCATGGATCGCAGACTGAATGCATCCGTCGCGCCAACCGTTGCACCGCGCTTGACATTACCTCCAGCCATCCACATGCAGAGGCCGTATGAGTTATGCTCTCTCCCGGGATTTTTGGGGAGTTGGCTCGTGTTGACAAAGGGAGTACGTCCCATCTCCGATGCCCAAACGACCAGGGTTTCATCCAGGAGTCCCCGATGGTCCAGATCCTCAAGCAGGGCGGCTACGGGTTGATCCACCTCGCGACTGTGCTTTCGCATGCCTCCCTCGACATTGCCGTGATCATCCCAGCTGTGGGAACCGATCTGAACTCCGTGGATCAGCAGGGAATAGCGGACTCCGCGTTCCACCATACGTCGTGCCAACAGACATTGTCTGCCGAAACCTGCCGTCTGTTCCTGATCCAACCCGTAGAGTTTACGGATGGATTCAGGTTCTGTGGAAAGGTCGACGGCCTCCGGTGCGGCTGTTTGCATCCTAAATGCAAGTTCATAGGCGGCAATACGTGATTCCAGCTCCGAATCCTTGGGATGAGACAGGAGATGTTCCTGGTTAAGTTGACGAATCTTGTCAAATTCCTCCCGTTGCAAGGAGGAACTGACTTGGGCTGGTGGTTTGAGATTCAGTATTGGGGTCCCACGATCACGAAGAAGGGTTCCCTGATGAACGGCCGGAAGGTAGCCGTTTGCCCACACGGATGCTCCGTTGCATGGCGCACCTCTGGGATCTTGAATCACGACGTAACCCGGCATGTTTTGGTTTTGTGTGCCGAGTCCGTACTGGATCCAGGATCCAACGGAAGGACTGCCAGGGAACTGGCTTCCCGTCGTCACATGATAGGTTGCGGGCCCGTGGTTCTGGTTGTCGGTCTTGATCCCGTGAATAAAGGCCAGGTCATCCACCCTGCGGGCGAGGTGGGGGAACAGTTCTGAAAGCCAACGACCGGTGTCTCCATGGCGTTTGAACTCGAAGGCACTGCCGACACAGGCGTGTGGGAAGGAAAGCCGCCCCTGCAATTCCCCAGCGACAGCCTGACCTGCAGGAATTGGTTTGCCGTGCAGTTCCCGCAGACGTGGTTTGTATTCGAAGGAGTCCATCTGAGAAACGCCACCCTGCATGAACAGGAAGATGCAATGCTTGGCCTTGCGTGGCGTATGCTGTGTTTTCGGGGCGATTGGATTTACCGACTCACCCAGGAGGTCGTCTGCAAGCATACCTGCAAGTCCCATGGACCCGATACCATTCCACGAGCGCTCAAGGAAAGCGCGTCGTGTTGCCTTGAGAGGATTAGTCGACATAAATGAATTCACTGGTGTTAAAAAGGATGCGTGCAAGTTGAGTCATACCCTCCCTGGATGTGGTGTAATCGCCAAGCAATTGCACTTCTCTGGATGAGGGGTGGCGTCCGAGAGCACGCTTGAAGGCGAGCGATAAGCGATCTTCTGGATTGGCTGAAGCATCGTTGAAGCAGCGGTCAGCAAAGTGTGGCGCCTCCTCTTGCGTAAGGGTTCCGTTGTACATCTCCAAGGCCTGGAGTGGGGTGATGGATGTGGAGCGCTTGGGGAGAGTATCCTCGCAGACGAGACCATCGAAAGATTGCATGAAGGGCATGGTCAGGGTGCGTTGCTGGTAGATGTAAATACTGCGTTTGCGGCTTTCCGGTCCCGTATCGGTGGCCCACTTGCTGTTGGAGTATTTAACCCGTTCCTCGATGCCATCGGGCAGCTTCGGAAAGATGGGAAGTCCATACATTTCCGGGTTGAGTCGTCCGCTCACGAAAAGGATCGAATCCCTGATTGCTTCAGCTTCCAATCGCCTTCGGTTGAATCGACTCAAGAGCCGATTGTCAGGATCGATTTCCAATCCGAGCGGATCGAATACTGTCGAGCTCTGGCGGTATGCTGCGGAAGTCACCATCAGTCGATGAATGGTCTTGAGTCTCCATTTTTCATCGATCAGTTTCAAGGCCAGCCAGTCCAACAGTGTACGATGTGATGGCCCCCCGCTGAGTTTGCCAAAATCGCTGGGTGTTTCCACGATACCCTTGCCAAAGTGGTGCATCCACAAACGGTTGACGATCACACGTGCGGTCATTGGGTTCTTGTCGGAGGCGATCCATTGTGCAAGGGTCATTCTTCGACTCCTGGTTGGCCAGCGTTTGAATGGGTCGAGACGGATTTGAGCTGCATTCTGGTGGCCTGTGATGCAGCTTGGAAATCCAGCCTCAACCGACTCACCTGGGTTGTCATATGCCCCGCGGAGCATGATGTGTGTGACGGGTATGCCCGGTTCGTATGGGGGACCAAAGGAATGTCGCAATGACATGGCCCTTGGCACAAGACGCTTGAGGTGCTGTGAGACAAATTTGGCCTGGTGCCTTAGTTGGGAATACTGCTGACGTTCCTCCGGGGAAATGTGCATGTTCTCCGGATTCTCGACCCATTGGTCCAGATTGATTTCCGGTTTTTCATTCTTTGAATCCGTGGATTCGAGTGGTTTTTCCTGTCGTTTTGCTTCCTCCGCTCGGATACGGAGCCTGGTTTTCATGGACTCATAGGAATCCTTTCTTGAACGGATTTCGGCACGTTTTGCTTCTGCCCACTCTGATTCCCCCTTGCGATAGAATGAAGCCGGCATGGAACCACCGATCTGAAAAGCATCGCCGCGTTCGGGCGGCATCAGTTGAACCGTGTTGAAGAAGGCCTGCATGCGGTAGAAATCCTTGATGGGAATGCGGTCATACTTATGGTCATGACATTTTGCGCAGCCCACAGTCAGACCAAGGAAGACGGATCCCACGGTCGAAGTCATTTCGCTCAGCAGCTCATGGCGTGTCTCATTTCCCCGTGGTTCCGTGAATGGAGCGAGGCGTAGGAAAGTCATGGCCACCACACGTTCGGGTTCCGGGATCGGCAGTTCGCCTGCCCCCATGACCTCATGGAATTCGTCACCGGCAATCTGTTCCTTGACAAAAAGGTCGTAGGGCTTGTCACGATTCAGGGAATCAATCACGTAATCACGGTATCTCCATGCATGTGGCAAGTCCGGATCTCCCTCATAACCTGCCGTGTCAGCGTATCGCACAAGATCGAGCCAAAACTTGGCCCATCGCTCTCCATAACGGGGATCCTTAAGCAGCTCGTCGACAAGTCTCTCATATGCCTTGGGCTCCTGGTCAGCGAGAAAGGTGTCGATGCGCTCTGGGGTGGGGGGAAGTCCGATAAGATCAAAATACACACGGCGCATCAAGGTGAGCTTGCTTGCTTTTTCTGTGTATTTCAGGCCTTTTTCACCCAAGCGTTGCAGGAGGAAAGTATCAATTTCATTGCCTTCCTGAGGTATGGTTTTGCTTTGGGGTGGGGCGACATCTGCTGGCATGTAGAAGGGCCATTCCTTCTCATCCGCGGTGATGCCCTCCTGTAGTAAGGTGATCCAAATGAGGCATGACATGAGACCTGCCCACACCGTGGCGCGGCGTCGTCGGTGATACGCCATCCCGTGGTTGTTGCGCGACATGGTTTTCATGTCCTGCCACTTTGTTGGTAAACGCAACCTGAATCAAGGTTGAAAACTTGGATTTTTCCTGTTCGCTCGATGGGGTGCCCTGCATAATAACATATGATACGACATGAGAATCCTCCGTTTAATCATGGTTCTTGGCTGGTTGTTTTTTTCGCCATCTGGAACCGCCGAGATGCCCGATGATTATCGATATCATGTTGAGGTTCTGGCTCAGTCCATCCTCAAGCCCATGGAACTGGAGTTGGCCCCGGATGGCCGTATTTTTGTGAACGACATATATGGAGCGCTGCATATCATTCATCCAGCGACAGGCGAGGGGAGTGTTGCCGGGCGTCTGGAGGTGTTCAACGAGCAGGAGAATGGTTTGCTGGGCTTTGCTCTGGACCCTGGGTTTATCTCCAATCAGTTGATTTATCTCTTTTATTCTCCTGTGGATTACAGCGGACAGCGTTTAAGCCGGTTCAGGATGGATGGGGATGTTCTGGATCTCTCCACGGAAAAAGTCATGCTCGAATTTGCTGAGCAGCGCCGTCGTTGCTGTCATCATGCCGGAACCGTTGAGTTTGCTCCCGATGGCTGTCTTCTGATTTCTACAGGGGATAACACCGATCCAGGAGCGAACACGGCTGGTTATGCTCCTATTGACGAACGACCTGATCACGATCCGATTGACGCCCAAAAATCGAGCGCAAACACACACGACCTGCGAGGCAAAATCCTCCGTATACGACCGACTGAGCTTGGAACCTATGAGATCCCTGAAGGGAATCTATTCCCCATGGACGGGTCCGCTGGACGTCCTGAAATTTTTGTGATGGGATGTCGAAATCCCTGGCGCATGAGCGTGGACAAGCAAACTGGTATCATCTACTGGGGAGAGGTCGGTCCTGATGCCGGGAGCGATAGTGAACGGGGTCCACGTGGTTATGATGAAATCAACCAGGCACGTACAGCAGGTAACTTTGGTTGGCCCTACTTTGTGGGGAATAATTTTCCTTATGCGGATCATGACTATGAGACTGGAAAAAATGGACCGCGCTACGATCCTGGGGAACCTGTCAATGAAAGCCCCAACAACACGGGCCTCCGGATTCTCCCTCCTGTACAGCCGGCTTTGATATACTGGCCTTACGCGGTCTCTACCGAATTTCCTGTTCTCGGATCCGGCGGCCGCACGGCGTGTGCGGGTCCTGTCTTTCATTTCGATCCGGCATATAAAGCCACCAGAGGCTTTCCTGCTTATTACGACAACTGTCTGCTGTTCTGGGATTGGCAGCGTCCATTTATCAAGTGGGCTCGATTGAATTCAGATTCCGAACTGATGGGTGTTGAGGACTTCACGTCTGCGGTCGTTCTGCGAAATGATGGTAACATATCTGCGGATAATAAACTCCCGAATCCCTTCCTTATTCAGCGCCCGGTAGATGCACAATTTGGACCCGATGGCTGCCTTTATCTTTTGGATTACGGTCGCACCTGGGGTCCCAACCAGGACTCAAGGTTGCTGAAGATCTCATATCTGCGTGGTAACCTGGCCCCTGTAGCCGTCGCCACGGCTGTGCCTGCTGCAGGACCTGAACCCATGACGGTCGATCTTTCAGGTGAAGGTTCCATGGATCCCGAGGGCGATGTACTGAGCCACACATGGACCTTGCACCCAGGAAACAAAAAGGTGGCGCAAGGCATGGAAGCACAGATTACCATCCGGGAACCGGGCAATTATATTGCGACCCTCCATGCCAGAGACTCGAAAGGTGCCCTTGCAACAGCGAGTGTGCCCATTGTGGTGGGCAATCATCGTCCCAACATATTTTTTAAATCGCCCAGGGAAGGGGATTTCTTTCAACCCGGGAAGGACATTCCCTACGAGATTCATGTCGTAGACAAAGAAGATGGGGATTCAACGCATAACGATGAGTTCATGGATGTCAGGGTGCGTGTGAGTGCGCAATTTCAGCAAGACCTGGATCAATCAGACGCCGGCGCACCTGGCCTGGACTTGATGCGTAGGAGTGACTGTTTCAATTGTCATGCGATACATGAGCGGGTGGTGGGGCCTCCCTTGATGGATATTGCAGAAAAATACCGGAATGAAGCTGGAGCCATCAACGCTTCAGTGCAACGCGTGATTCATGGATCGACGGGAGTCTGGGGAGACATACCCATGTTGCCTCATTCGCTGTTCACTGAGAAGGAGGTGGAGATGATGGTGAGGTGGATTTTTGCAGTCAGCCCAGACAACCAGGGACATATACGCACTCATGGTTTGACTGGTATCCTGAAAGCAAATGGCAAGCCTGCCGAGCGTTTTGCAGTGCTTGAAGCCAATTATACCGATTTCGGGCGTCCGCCGGCCGGTCCCCTGAGTAGCTCGGTGCGTGTGCATCTTCGGCAGCGACTCATCGAGGCTGAAGACTGTGAAAGTTTCAGTGGACTTCAGGTCATGGGGAATAAACTGGGAGCCATCTCCCATGGTGCCACCGCTCGGTTCGTGAACATACCCATGGATCAGGTTTCCGAGGTGGCCGTGCGAGTCGCCTCCGGTGGCCCGGGTTGCCTCATGGAATTGCGGGAGGGGTCAAGGGCAGGGAAATTGCTGGGGAGCTTCCAGGTCGAACCCACCGGTGGCTACGGTCGTTTTGTCGAATTGAAGGCATCGATGATCGACTCCGTCAAACGCACCGATATTGTTCTGGTCTTCAAGAACCCAGGAAAGGCTGGTCTGATGGATCTGGACTGGATTCGATTTGACAAATGAGTATTCAGCGGCAGAACATCGTCCGCAGAAGGAAGCCTTTATTCGAGTCAAGTCTGCAAGGGTGTCTCGAAATGGACCTTGGGCATGGTTTCCGATTGTCTTTGAGAGGATCCATCCAGACCGGTCAATAACGGTGGTTCTTCGATATCAGCGATCTTGAGCAGGTCATGGGTTTTCATCAGTCGCATAAACTTTTAACCTGTAAAGTTGGCCCGCAGGGTGATCTGCGGTGATCGGGATTTGGATGGAATGGGTGATGCAAACCCCGAGTACCTGGAACTCACTAACACCGGGACAGAGATCATCGATCTGACGGGCATTCGCTTCACCCGTGGTATTCGCTTCGACTTTACAGATAGTCAGGTGCTCGAACTATCACCGGGCATGTCGGTTGTTGT
>JAAZXX010000499.1 GCA_014239995.1 Verrucomicrobiia bacterium | reverse complement strand
GTGTGCAATGTGGGATCATGCCTGAGTTCAAGTGCAACCCACCACGTCTCGCCTGGGCCAACATGGGTGCGATTGCTCAGGAGGCGTGCTTCTACCCGTTGATCACGTTGTGGCAGGGAGCTGCCCTTGCTGGATGATTGGGCAGCAATGGACAGCGTTGTGATGACGGTGATTGCCAGGATGAAAACCAAGCTGGGTCGTCGTTTGGGATAGAGCATGCGACGTTTTGATGGAGTCAGCATAAAGGCAAGGGATGGTACCATCGACTGTGGGCAAATCAGTTTGTATGGATGGTGTTGGAATGGGTGCTTGCTTGGTGTGTATTCTCCTCCACACTCCCTCCCTCCACCTTCATTGAAGTCTGCAGATGCTGTTCCGAAGGTGTTGCTGCATCTTCTCGGAACGGCGTGGAATACAGATGACTCAGGTTTTCCACTCAGGCGATGATGTCCTTGACCACGTTCCCATACACGTCCGTCAGCCGGTAGTCGCGGCCCGCGTGACGGAACGTCAGTCGTTCGTGGTCCAATCCGAGCAGGTGGAGCAGGGTAGCATGCAGATCATGCATGTGGACCTTGTTTTCGGTGGCCTGATAGCCATAGGCGTCGGTGGCGCCGTAGCGGATGCCATGTTTGACCCCGCCTCCAGCCAGCCAGACGGTGAAGCCGAATGGATTGTGATCTCGCCCATTGTTGTTTTGTGAGAATGGTGTGCGGCCAAATTCGCCACCCCACCAGACCAGTGTATCTTCCAAAAGCCCACGGGCCTTCAAGTCAGTCAGCAGACCGGCAATCGGCTTGTCCACGGCTTGCGCGTGGCGTTCATGCTGGGGCATGTTGGAATGTTGATCCCATTTTGGGTTGCCTCCGTCGTTATCACTGTAGTTGACCTGGATGTAGCGCACACCAGCCTCTGCCATTTTTCGAGCCATCAGGCATTGGCGACCATAATCATCGGTTTCCTTTTCATCGATGCCGTAAAGCTCCCGGGTTGCCTTGGATTCACCAGCGAGATCCAATAGTTCAGGCGCTGTCATCTGCATCTTGTAGGCCAGTTCAAAGGCATTCAGGTTGGCCTCCATGGCATTGTCCGAGGGACTGTTCGCCAGTTGAATACGATTGATCCCCTGAAGAAGTTGAAAGCGGCGTTGTTGTTCCTCCGGGCTGAGGAGCGGGTTGACCATGTCCTTGATACCCGCTTCGCTGACAGGTTGCTCTGCACTGCCGATTGGGGTGCCCTGATGTACCGCGGGAAGAAAGGCGTTGCCATAGTTCTGTGGTCCACCCATGCGTGCCGTTGGGCAAATGGTCACAAAGGAAGGCATGTTGGCGTTTTCCGTGCCCAGGCCGTAACTGATCCAACTTCCAACCGAGGGGCGCACGTTGTTGACTGAACCGGTATGCAGGAACAAGGTGGATGGGCCATGTGCCACACCTTCGGTGTGCATGCCATGAAGGAAGCAGAGGTCATCCACATGCCTGGCCACCGATGGAAAAAGCGATGAGACGGGTTGACCGGTTTGACCATGCCGGGTGAATTCCCAAAGCGGCTTCATCATGGTCTGCTTGGTGGCCTTCCTGAAATTGTTGAACCGGTAACCCATGATATCGACCTTCTTGAGGTGGCTGGCCTCAAGGAGGGGCTTGTAATCAAAGGAGTCGACGTGGCTTGGACCACCCTGCATGAAAAGGAAGATGATGCGTTTAGCCCTTGCTGGAATCTGGGGAGAAAGCGGTGCCAGGGGATTTGTGGGCAAGGGCTTGGTGGCGTGGCTCATTCCCGCAAAGGCCAGTGAACCGAAGCCACATGCGACATTCTGCAACATCGCACGGCGCGTTTGCAGGGTGGGAGTCGCGCAGGGACCCTTCAAATGGCTTTGGTTCGGGTACATAGGATTTGACTCTTTATTAACACTTTTTCCGATTGGCGTCGAGATGGAAATACGGAGGCTTTTGGATATTTTTTCGAAAAAGGGTGAACGCCATTCCTGATAGGGTGCCTTATGGTGGTCTGATGGTTGGCGACTTTCCAGACCCGACAGGTCTTCCAAAGCCACTGTCCGACTTGATGATGGTTTCGCATGACTGAAACCTGGTTTGAATGGGGTCCTTCATCCTGGCATGAATCATGCGCTCGATGATACGTGAAATATAAGGCAAAACGTTATAAAAATGATGAAAAAATGAAACTTCAAGGCTTGTTGAAAACGGGCCTGATGGCCCTTGCACTTGGCTGGAGCTTAAGTGTCTCACCCATATCGTTGTCGGCAGCTGAAAAAGATGGCACACCTGAAATCGTCAACCTTGCCATCAAGGACGGCAAGGTGAATATCACCGTACAGTTGAACGAACCCTTTCGATGGGAAAAAACCAGATGCCAATCCATTAAAACTTTTCAGCAACCGTTTTTCGGTTTACCTGAAACACCTCACGAAATCTGGCTGAACGAAGAGGGATCCATGGAATTGCGTCAAACGGATATGATGTTCATGGGGACTTACCGTGAACTTCAGCCTTTGACAATAGAAGCTTCCCTGTCCGGTTTCTTCGCCGAGATCATTGGAGTCTTTGATCCGGAAACCAATCTTTTGCGCTTTGATCAATTGGATTACGTCCCCTTTTTCCAGACACCCAACCTGGTGATTGAAGCATCCACGGATTTGAAGCTTTGGAGTCGTATTTCACCATCGGAGTCATTGCCAAGCGAGTATCCATGGCCAGAGGCAGTGATGCTTGAACTCAGTGACCTACCAAAGGAAAGCGCGTTTTACAGGATTCGAGTGGAAACCCTTTCCGACTGAGGTCGTCTCTTTTTGAGAGTCCCTTCGCTATCGGGCTTGATATGGCGCCCTCATGCGCGCGTTCACCCAGGATTTTGACAGGTCCATCCTTTGCCACAACCGGCCTTCTCGGGTCGAACCAAAAGAGGGCTTTTTAATACGTACCCAGAGGGGGAATGAAATCACCGCCTGTCATTTCGCGGATCCTTGATCGGAGACTTTCCGTGTGCCGCAGGTTCACTTGGCCTGCAGGTCAGCGTCGCATCGATGCGCTGGGGGCATTGGTCAATATCGGTAGCCTTGCTGTTTCGAACGAGGTGCTTCCATCCCCTCTCAAAGTCACCACTCTGCCCGTGTAGATGTTGGTTTGCGAAGATGGCATGATCTGTCTTCGATCATGCCAAAACCATTTTTCGCTGGCAAGACGGCTCAGGGGGAGCACTGTGTCGAGGCGTGCTCCCAGGGACTGCCTGTTCCAGTAATAGCTGAAATCTGTATTTCGGCTTTTGAAGAGGCGCTTGTCACTGGGGCAATGCAGGATCTTTGGGTCGCTTGACTCAAAAAGATGACTGGCGACCACATGCATGGCGTCACCGCTTGGCAAGGTTTGTCCCGGATGAACAGCCCATTGGGAGGGAAGTCGGCCTTGATGATCCATGGCATGGGTGGTCATCAGCAAGTGCGTCTGTCGTAGTTGGTTCTGGCACACAGTGCGACG
>JAAZXX010000498.1 GCA_014239995.1 Verrucomicrobiia bacterium | reverse complement strand
GTGCGGGGATCCTGCCAGACCTTGATTTCCGAGTGACCATCAGCGAAGGAAAGTGCCTCTGAGTGGCACTCATGGCAATGCTCGATGAGCAGGGGACGCACATGTCTCTCGAAGAAATCCAGTCCTTCTTTGTTCGGCACTGGATCCGCACCAAGGCACACAGGCGCCTCCATGAGAAGGGTCATGACCGCCAATATCGATGCACACTGTCTTATCGCTTGGAAGGAACGATTCATGATAGGGCCCTATCCTACCTCATCAGTATTTTTTGCAAATAGAAATCTGACCTCACCCGCTTATTGGATGAGTGTACTGAACCGTGCGTCTCACCGCATTCGCGTGCTGCGTTCCTGTAGCCACAGCACATCCCTGTTGTTCGGGGATGCGATGTTCAGGGGACGGTCCTTTTTCGAGATGGGTGGGAAGGTGCGGGGATCCTGCCAGACCTTGATTTCCGAGTGACCATCAGCGAAGGAAAGTGTGGCGGCGTGGTTGTGATAACTGGCAGGCGTATTGACCAGATGATGCTTACGGGGTTGATCGGGATAACCTGCCATGTCCACGACAAAAAGGCCGTTATTGATGCTGTCCTCGCGCTCGTCCAGGAAGACCCAGGTCTGTGAAGGGCCCGGATCTTTCAGGTCTCCCATGCTGCGATAAGCGATCCAGCCCTGCTTGTTATGTGGGTACCAGTTGCCGGAATTGCCCCATCCCGAGCCTCCTACCCAGTTGTTGATGGACATACTGCGAATTCTTGGTACGCGCTCTTGCTTGCGGTTGATACCTGTGGACTTATCGCTTGGGCATTTCCAAATTCCCAGGGACGCTCCACAGTAGGCCCAGAGCGGGCTTTTTTCGATGTAAGTTTCATAATCCCAATTACTGGGATCGCTTGGATTGTTTAAGGTGAGCCAACTGTCTGCGGCCCAGTCCGGGGCCGTGTTGGCACCGGGAAGGCCCTTCCATGATCCCACCAGCTTGTCATTGTTGTCATCCGCATAGAGACGCCAAGCGTAGGCCAGTTGCCGATGATTGTTCATGCAGGCGATGGCCTGCGCCTTGACCTTTGCCTTGCTCAGGGCAGGCATTAGCATGCCGGCCAGGATGGCAATGATGGCAATCACGACCAACAGTTCGATCAGTGTGAAACCATCATCGACACTGCCTCGTATCGTCCGATAAGGGGTTTTCATACTCAAAAAAGGGTAGAGAGATTAAAACTTGCCCGGAATAGACGACAAAGCAACCTTTTTTTAGTCTTGCTTGGCCTGCATATCCAGGCGCCACAGTTTACGATGTGTCTTGAGGATTAAAACGAACAGGCCCGCCAGCATGGTCCAGAAAAAGATCGGTACGGTGATGGGCCATTTGACGGTACCAAGCAGGATGATGCTGGTGTTGAGCAGGATCACGAGGATCCTTATTTCCGTGGGGCCGATCCCGAAAAAGTAGATCTCAAACTCATTGGTGGCGGCGAAGGAGAGAAACGAACTGACCATATAGGCGCTGGAGATGACCAGCATGCCAACAAAGTACCAGGTCAAGCCCTCCGGGGCGATCCACATGTAGCCTACCACGATGGAGCATTGAAAGAAGTAATCAAGGAGGTGATCCATGTAATATCCCCATTTGATGAGGCCTGTATGACGGTAACGTCCCACGGCGCCATCAAACAGGTCCGTGAGATATTGGGCGATCACCATCAGCGAAACAAACCACATCCAGTTCAGGTCCTGGCGGGCCTTCCAGCTGGCGAGGAGGATGCCTGCAGACCATGCAAGGGTCATGTAGGTCAGGTGCCATGTCTCGATCCAGGGTGGGAGTCTGGAAACCCATCGCTTCCTGAAATTGTTTTCCCAGCGAGAGAGGATGGACTTACCCATTTTCTGGTCCCCCTTGAATGTGTTCTTACTCATGGAAACATTCTAAGCAGCAAGGGGAATCAGAGGGTAGTAAAAACAAGGCCTGTAAATTAACACTTGATTCAAGGAGGCATGTTTTCTACTTTTCCACTCCCTATGGCGCACCCGTAGCTCAATTGGATAGAGCGCCTGACTACGGATCAGGAGGTTAGGAGTTCGACTCTCTTCGGGTGTACCACTTCTTTTAAACCGCACAACAAAAATGGTTTAGAAATTACCTGTCTCTTCTCTGCTTGTCATTAAAACGGCCGGTAACAGCATTTCCATCGATGTTTTTGGTTATGGTAATTTTGGGGAACACGTCCATGATCAAACTTGGTAACGTTATCTTCAAAGTGTTTCAGACCCATACCCATCATGTTGCGGACTTTCTGGGCCTTGATCTGGTCACCGTTCCGTCGTCTCTAACTGTGATTGGTGAGTATTTCTATAATGCCCGAAACTTCCTCTTCCGTCTCCTAAGGAACTTTTGAGACGTCTTTCTTTCATGCCAGGTGGTTCCTAGGATCACGCAGATCTTTTTCCGTGAGCGGTCCATACAAAACCGGGCAAGTTTTGTAATTGTCCACGCTACTCAATATTTAATTTTCGAGCAGGGGGAAGGGAGATTTTCACAATCATGGCCGGATGGCCAGGAATGCTGATGCTTCCTCGGGATTTTTATTTAGGGTGACTACAAATTCGGTCGGTGTTTGGTATGGAAGTTTTTAATCAGTCAAGCACCATGTATCCTATGACATTTTAGTCGTGGTCAATGTGTTCAGCTATGCTAAGGAATCATCATGGATTATCCAGTTACACTGAACTTTAAAAAAATTGCACTGGCAAAACAGGCCACCCTGACAGACTGCCATGGCAGTTCCATTGCCTACGCCCGGCAGAAGCTCCTGAAATTGAAGGAAGAACTCGAGGTTTTCGAGGACAAGACAAGAACCAGGCGAGTCTGTAACATCAAGGCAAACAAGGTCATTGATTTCAGTGCGGCCTATCAATTTATCTCAGAAAACGACCAGTGCTTTGGTTCGGTGCAGCGCAAGGGCATCCTTTCCCTTTGGAAGGCGACCTACTTCATCAATGATTCGAGCGGTCATCAACTTGCAACCATTCGGGAGGAGAATCCTTTTGCAAAACTTGTTGACTCGTTGCTCGGCGGCCTCCCTTTTGTTGGCTTTGTTTGCAACTACATTTTTAATTCGTCATACATTGCAAAAAGTAAAGATGGCACTGAACTCTTCAGGCTAACAAAAGTTCCGAGCTTTTGGGGTGCACTGTTCAAAATAGACAAACTAGCCGAAGTAACTCCTGACGAAGAAATACGCTGCATGATGAGTCTCTTGATGATGATTTTTCTCGAAAAGTCGAGAGGTTAAGCCACTACTTCCAGTGCACTATTAGATGAGCCAAAAAGAACATCGCCAAATTAAGATCTTACCTAAACACGCGTTCACTCTCATAGAATTATTAGTGGTGATCGCCATCATCGCCATTTTGGCAAGTTTGTTGTTGCCAGCTTTAGCTCGAGCGAAAGGGAAGGCAAACCAGATCAAGTGCCTTAGCAATGTTCGTCAGTTGCACATGGGACT
>JAAZXX010000497.1 GCA_014239995.1 Verrucomicrobiia bacterium | reverse complement strand
AAAAAACAACAGTAGTGGCGAGAAAAAACAACCGAGATATAAGTGCAGTTTGCGGAAAAACTTCATACTACTTTCACGGCACCCTTACCACTCAATGGGGATGATGATCACATCTCCAACCTTGATTTTTCGGGGGTCCGAAATAGAGGGATTCGCCTCAAGAATATCGTCGATGCTGATTTCATATCCATCCAGGCGATAGGCTTCAGCAATAGCTGAGATGGTGTATCCGGGTTGCACCGTCATTTCAGCGATTTTTTTTGGTATTCTGGAGGTTTTTTTGGAGGCAGGCACACTTCTAGGGACGGGTTTACCCACTTTTTCAAGCGCTTTCCACAACTCCTTGACCTGTTGCACTAGAGCGATGTTGTCTCCTGATCGCTTCTGGTCCACCTGCTTGATACGCTTGACAAGCTCGTCGGCCATTTTTTTTAAATCAACCTCAGTAGCCGCAGAGGCAGGTAGGCGAGATAAACCAGCACGCAATACACGGTTTTCCTTCTCGATGGCTTCCATCCGCTTTAGAAGGGCTAAGTTAGCTGCCTGAGCATCCTCAAGCTCAGCTCGCAGACTACGGTAGCGTTCCTCGGATTCCTGCTGCAAAAGATAAAGGGTATTCTGCAGTCCCTGGTTTTGCGCAATCAAAGGACAGGGAATCTGTAGACAGAGAACAACTAAGACGGTCCAGCAAGTGGCTTGGTTGAGATTCATGCTACTCATGTTGCTTGAGATACAAAACTCCTTCAAGGGCTTTTGATTAACTAAGAACAGATGCGAATGATTCAAGACACCAGCCACGCAAGAATAGCTTTCTGGGCATGCAGTCTATTTTCAGCCTGGTCAAAAATGGTTTTGGCATGAAATTCAAGCACCTCTTCCGTCACCTCCATACCGCGATACGCTGGAAGACAATGCATCAAAAGGGCACCGGGTTTTGCAAGTTTCATGAGAGACATGTCTATTTGGAATCCACTCAGGAGTTCCTGGCGATTGAGAGATTCCTCCTCCTTCCCCATCGAAACCCAGACGTCAGTGTAAACTACATCTGCATCAGCAACGGCAGCCTTTATGTCATCGGTAACGATGATGTTGTGATTTTCGTTTTGAAGAATCAAGGGATCCGGGGAAAAGCTCTTCGGGGCAGCAATGCGCAATTGAAAACCAAATTTCTTGGCTGCAAAGATCCAGGAAGTAGCGACGTTGCACGCTCCATCGCCGACAAATGTAATTACTTTGTCATCCATGTTTCCCATTTTTTCACGGATGGTCATAAGATCTGCCACGATCTGACAGGGATGCGCATGATCGGTCAATGCATTGACGGTGTGAATGTTGCTAAAGGCCGCGAAATCCTTCACATCCTGATGGGCGTATGTACGAATAATGGCCCCATGCACCATACGCCCTAACACCCGGGCAGTATCCTTGATGGGTTCACCGCGTCCAAGTTGCATATCGCTAGCCGAAAGAAAAATCACCTGTCCCCCCAGTTCCCTTACCCCCACCTCAAAACTGACGCGGGTGCGAGTGGACGTTTTTGAAAAAATCATGGCCCAGGTTTGCCCCTTCAAAGGCAGAAATTCGTTCTCACGGCGCTCCCGTTTCAGTTTGTCAGACAAGTCCAGGATGATTTCGAGTTCATCCCTACGATGTTGGTCAAGACTTAGAAAATGCTTCATATTTCAATACTTTCTAGTGTCGTGTTTAAAAGCGATAATGCTTCCTCCACCTCGGAAGGTAAGATATTGAGCCCGGGTAAAAAACGCACTACTTGAGTCCCTGAAGGGATCGTCAGCATCCCATGCGCATGCAAGCACTCGACGATCTGAAGGGACACAGGGCGAGCGACATGATCTCCCACACTGGCCCTGGGGTGAAAAACAAGCCCAATCATTAATCCCAACCCCCTCACATCCTGGATATAATCCGGAAACTTGGCAGCCAGGATGCGCAAACCATGCATCAACATGCCCCCCATTTGCACTGCATTCTTATCCAAAGAATCTCTTTTAATGATTTCAAGGATTTTAAGTGCCACCGAGCAGGCCAGTGGGTTACCCCCAAAAGTGCTTCCATGCGTACCCGCTCCCAAGATATCCTGATAGCGTTCCCGGACCCAGAAAGCACCCAGCGGAAACCCGCCTCCCAGGGATTTTGCCATGGAAATGGCATCAGGTACAAAATCAGCACATTGCGGATCATCGGACAGGATGCTTGCATAGCTATGCAGGTAACCCGTGCGATAATGACCGCACTGAATGCCGTCCCATAACATGAGCAGGTCATGCTGATCACACAAAGCCCTCAATCCCTTGAGATATTCAGGAGACGCCGGAAGAATACCACCTTCCCCTTGAACGCCCTCCAAGAGGATAGCGACAGTAGCGGGACTGATCGCCTTTTCCACAGCCTCGAGATCGTTGAATGGAACGTGCCTAAAACCGGGAACCATAGGGGCAAAACCCTCCTTGACTTTCGGTTGCCCCGTTGCCGCAATGCCAGCCATCGTGCGGCCATGAAAGGAATTCTGACAGCTGAGAATCTCAAATCTCCCCTCCTCGCTACCAAATTTACGAGCCAACTTAAACATTCCCTCGTTGGCCTCCGCACCGCTGTTGGCAAAAAAACATTTACCATTTCCAATACGATGCACCAGTTCCCTGGCCAATTCACCCTGCCAGCGTTGATAATAAAGATTACTGCAATGCATCAAGGTAGAGGCCTGTTCCGAGAGAGTTTCCACTAATTCCGGGTGCGCATGGCCAAGGACATTGACGGCAATGCCGCCTCCCATATCGAGGTATCGTCGTCCATTCACATCCCAAACATGACTTCCTTTACCACGCTGAAGCGTCAAGGGAAACCGCCCGTAGGTGGACAAGACGAAATCATCAAACAATGCTTTGATACCCTCCTCACTTGTTGGAATACATTGATCTCTCACGATATTGGCATGCATATTAGCTTATGATATCTCCTGTAAAGTGCTTTCCTCGCTCTGAAAAGCAGATTCAATCGGCAACGACCTCTGTACCCACACCTTTGTCGGTGAAAATATCAAGTAAAACGGCATGATTGACTCGGCCATCAACAAAGGAAACCTTATCAACACCTGCCGCAATGGCAACGATGGCGCTGTCAACCTTGGGAATCATGCCCGAGGCAATGATTCCCCTCTCTTTCAGGGCAGTGACATCACGGATGCGCAGGTGAGAAATCACCGAGGAAGGGTCTTGTGGATCCTGCAGCAAGCCCGGAACATCGCTCATGAAAACCAATCGTCGAGCCCTGAGGGCCTTTGCCGTCATGGCCGCCGCCACATCGGCATTACAGTTGTATACATGCCCATCTTCACCGATCGCTGTAGGACTGATCACCGGTGTCACTCCATTGGCGATACACTCCAGCAAGGGCCGGGTATTCACCTCTACCACTTCCCCCACGTAGCCAATGTTAATTTCCTCTCCTTGGGTTCCCGCTATTAACTTGCGGCGGCATTTAAAAATCTCG
>JAAZXX010000496.1 GCA_014239995.1 Verrucomicrobiia bacterium | reverse complement strand
AGGACATGTCGGACCTCGCCCTGGAATACTGAGCCCACACGGCCACTGGGAAAACGGACGGTTCATGGATAATGAAGGCATTTGGGAGGACTTGAATCAAGGGGCAGAGCGGTTTGAAAACGGAGGTCGAAGTCATCTTCAATCCCGTCATGTTCAACTGGCACGCATGGGGTGCGTGGTTTTTCATTATGACATGGTTGGCTATGGGGACTGTCATCAAATTTCCTATGCTCTGGCTCATAAGTTCGAAAAACAGCGCCCTGGGATGAACACCCCCAACAACTGGGGTTTCTTCAGTCCGCTTGCCGAGGCACATGTTCAGAACATCATGGGACTACAGACATGGAATTCCATGCGTTCACTGGATTTTCTTCTGACCCTGCCGGAAGTGGATGCAGACCAAGTCGCCATCACTGGCGCAAGTGGAGGGGGCACCCAAGCCTTCATGATGGGAGCCCTCGATAAAAGGGTGCACGTCTGTTTTCCTGCAGTGATGGTCTCAACATCCATGCAAGGTGGTTGTACGTGTGAGAACGCATCTGGACTGCGCATCCATACTGGCAACGTGGAAATTGCCGCACTTTTCGCTCCCAAACCACTTGGGATGACTGGGGCCAATGATTGGACAGTTGAAATGATTACGAAAGGTTTTCCGGAGCTGCAGGGACTTTATGACATGTATGGGCTCAAGGAAAACACCGCAGTGATGCAGCTCAACCATTTTGGCCATAATTACAACTACGTCAGCCGCTCTGCCATGTATCACTTCATGAACGAACATCTTGGGCTTCATCTGCCAACCCCCATCGTAGAAGGGGACTACGAACGATTAAACAAGGATGCATTGAGCGTGTGGAGCAACGGTTATCCCGCTCCATCAGGTGGAAAGGATTTTGAACGTGATCTTCTCCAGTTCTGGCATAGGGATGCACAGGAAAAACTAAGGGCAAGTCATCAAAGTCTACATGCCTTCCGCCATCATTACGGAACTGGGATTGCTGCAATTATTGGTAGAACACTCGATACTGCCGGCAGTACAACAATGGATCTCACCCAAAAGAAAGAACGTCAAGGTTACTTGGAAATGACCGGTGATATCAGGAATACCACTTATGATGAGATAGTTTCGGCGTGCTTCCTCCATCCTGATGAGTGGAATGGTCGCACCCTAATCTGGCCAACAGGATCGGGAAAATCCGCGCTTTTTGGAACCGACGGAAAACCCATCGCCCCTGTAAAGAAGGCACTTGATGCAGGTTGCTCGATCGTCGGGGTCGACTTACTTTTCCAGGATAGAGCATTGAAAGATCACTCCGGAACAGCGAAAAATCGAAAGGTTCGTAACCCTCGTGAATTTGCAGGTTATACTTACGGGTATAACCATCCCCTTTTCGCTCAACGTGTGCATGACCTTCTCAGTTTGATCGCATACGTACATGGGCATGAAGAGCGTCCCAGTCAAACGATTGAGCTGATGGGGCTGATGGGGGCTGGCCACTGGGTGGCCGCGGCGCGCGCCGTGTGCCATGAAATTATCCAGAAATCTGTCATCGAAACGGAAGGTTTTCGCTTTGCTCACATTCAGGACTATCTGCACACGGATTTTCTGCATGGTGCTGCAAAGTATGGTGATATTGGGGGCATGATTGCCATGGGAACACCTTCACCGATACTTGTCATGGAAGCAGACAATGAGGTAAGAACAGCACTTGAAGACATCTATGCATCAGCCGGGTTTCCCCATCGACTGCACTTCACCCAGAGCAAGGCGGACGCAATAAAATGGCTGATTGAAAGCCCATGAAACTCGGGGCATCGATACAAACGCAGTGGGGTAAAAGCCCCCTTTTCCTTGACTCCCCTGCCCTGGATCGATTTCACCAGCTCAGTAAATCGATTCGGGCCATTCCATGGCAACCCCCTGCCCAGCCAGCTGGGATTGAAATGACGCCAACCTCTGAGGATTGTTTCTGATGCTGTGCGTAGATTCGCCCCTTTCTTTGACCACTGCCCCCAAGGAACCAGCCACCTCACCAATGCCCCATTCCACGGGATGCAGCCGATAACAACCATTGGTCACGTGGGTCGTCCCTATATTTTTGCAGGCCGGTATCAGGTTTTGAAGACCTTCTGGGATCAAGGCCCCCAGGGGTAACTGAAATGGGAGGGATTCGAAGTCGATATAATTATCTCCTTCCGTCGATGGATGCAAGTCAATGGGGTAGCTCCCAACACCCACGGAATCATGATAAACGGCTGCCCTGACACGCTGCCTGCTTTGACCTGTCATGGCCATGCGCTGTTCCAATCCACAATCCTTTTCTGTTATGGTGTAGATGGAATGAATGCGTCTTGATTCCCGCACGTAGGGATACATGGAAAGTCCGTCTTCCGTCCCCATGATATCAGGCCGCAGACGCAACCCAGGATACCCCAGTCCACTATCATGGCGAGGGGCCTCTGTTTGGAGCCAATGTAACAGGGACAAGCTCAGTTGCTTGGCCTCCTCTATCTGAGCCTCAAAGGTCTCTCGGGAAACATTGATAATTGAACCAAGGAAATAGTCATTCTGAGGCCAATTAATAAGACTGATATCGCTCCGGAAAGTTCCAGCTTGGAAATTGGATTTAGCGATCATTCGCCTGTAATTCCAAAGGTTCAGCACCCCTCTGTATGTTCCCTTGGAGGGGTTAAACCCTAGTAGTCTTGGCTCCATGCTCCGAGGATGCGTGTAGGTCCAGTCCAGCAATTTTCCGGGCCAGGCAGGCTCCAACTCGGGCATGAAACGACGCCAGAAAGAGTAACGTCGGGGTGGGGATATGGTATGGTCCTCGCCGTCGAGGTGTTCCATCGCCAGACACATGGTGAAGGCCTGTTGGTTATCAGGTCGGTCGACCTCACTGGCATGCATTTCGTGGGTTTGAGCTCTGGACTCGGAGCCCGTCACGTATCTAGCTCCAGCCAAAGGCAATAAATCCCCCAGTTCCGTTGCGTCAAGAAAAACAGGAGCCTCGATCCATTGATGCCGGCCGGAGAGGAGGCTGAGAACTTCTATTGCTCTTATCTTTTCTCCATCGACATCCGCACTCACGGGGCGACGGTATGTCAGCACTATCAACTGGCCGTTGCTCAGGAAAGGTGCCATCCACTCCTGCAATACTGCCAGTGCAACACGAGGCTCGTGGCACAAACGGGAAACCGAACCCTTTCCTGGATTTAAATGCGAACGTTGATGCTCACTTGGAATCAATGGGTAGTGACGTCTGTAGTAATTTCGAATCCGATGACGCAGCTCACGATAAGAGGTATTTGCTCCCATTGTTTCAATCCAGGAATGCTCATCCGGAGGAACTCCCTGAGAGGTCAACTGCCCACCCACCCATGCGGTTTCTTCGGTCAACACGACACGATGACCACGCCTGAGAGCCGCTAATGCAGCCGAACATCCACCCAGGCTGCCTCCGATGATGGCGATATCTGCATGGAAACCTCCAAGGTGATGCTGTCTTGCAAGAGA
>JAAZXX010000495.1 GCA_014239995.1 Verrucomicrobiia bacterium | reverse complement strand
GCCGTGCATCATCGTGCACTCACCGAGAAGGATCATCGCCAGGCGCCTCACCAACGCAATGTTGAATCATTGAAAAACAGGCGATGATCTGCTGGTTTTCCATCACGTCTTGTTTTTATTGGTTTTTGTTAAAGAGGGTTCAGGTCATTGCTTGATGAAACTGAGAAAGCAGACGTAATGGTGAAGATACGCACCCTTGTAAACGTGATGGTGCTGCGCATGGGCCAGTCCTGATGGGGCTTTTCGGTCCCGATACAAGAGGTAACCCAAGGGCGCCATTCCAATGGACAGGTAACGAGAGTTCAGACGAGCCTGCTAAGATATTTCTAATATGGAGATGATACCTGATTATCCTGCAGGAGCTTCACCGTTGAATCTCCATTACAAGCACACATGGCATTGAAGTTCTTTTGAAATTCAACGGATTTTCAGGCGTCCGAAACGAATGGCGGTACGCTTTTGATCTGGTTCGTTGGAGCTGTCCCAAACGGCCATCCATTCGCCGGGCTTGTCTTCGACCAGCGTAGGATAACTGTTACGGTTGTTATCGTGGTAGAACAGGTGGGCTTTGGACCAGTGCGCCCCTTTGTTTTTTGTCTTGTAGTAAAGGCCCTCGCGCGTGGCGTTATGGTTATAGACGTAGATGTGGCGTTCCGTCGCATCCACGTCAAAAAAACTCTTGGCGCGGTAGTTGGGAAGGTCGGGCTCCGGTTTCGCAACAGACCATGTCTTGCCACCATCGGTGCTCAGGGAAGACCAGGCTACAGGTGGGTCCAGCGGGCGTTCCCGTGCCATGTCCGCGGTACGCATGACCATTTTAAGCCCCTCACCCTCGTCGGATGGTGCGATTTTGCCTTCATGCAGGAAAATGGGATTACTTTCAGGATAATCTACATAGTCGCTCATTCTCCAGTGCAATAGACTGGAGCTTTCAAGGACAAACTGACGGCGATCACCATGACGGTCGTGGCGACGGCTGTTGCGATGGGCAGGCAGGAGGTAGTGCGTGACACCATCACGGGCGACTGCCTGGATGCCAGCGACGATGATGAGTGCTCCCTGGTAGCCCAGTGACAACTCGACATGTTGCCATGACAGGCCGCCATCAACGGTATAGGCGGCGACCAGGTCGGCATTTTCACTATCACGGTAATGCATGGGTGCCCTCATGCAGAAGAGCCATAAAACATCCTGTCCCTCCGGTTTAAAGAGCACAGAGTTGTTATAGGCGTACTGTAAGGTGCCGTTGCGGAGACGGTGATCAAAAACCATCGAGCGGGGAGACCATGTTTTTCCACTGTCCCGTGAGATTGAGCAAACGATATCACCCATATCCATTTTGCCGCGCAATTGAAGGCCGTAACAGGAGACCAGATGTGTATCACTCCACTTGGCCAGGTGGGGCTCCCAGATCTTGTTGTAGATTCCCTCAGGGGCCAGCTGATCAATTTGACGAATGGCACTGGCATCGCCAGCTGCATTGGTATCAGGATGGAAAGTCGACAGAGAGAGAAGGATTGCAAGTGATAGTGTTGTTTTCATGTGTGGATATGGATGGTCGGGTCGGACACACCTTGGAGGCGGATGGAACCATGGACCATTCCAATGCTCATCTTCAGTGATCCCAGCTTGCTGAACTCGGACAATTGATAACTTTGAGGATACCTGCGGATTGTCCAGCAAGGTGACATTCCCTCATGTTCAGGAGGCCTCATCGTTATATAAGGAACGGAATGGTTCGGGTGATTGATCTTGTCTATGTAAACGAATAACAAGGAGGTCTCAAGTCTGCTTTTTGAAAAGGCGTTTTGTTTGCTGGTGTGTCATTTCCAGGCATCGGTCTCACCGGGTATGCATTTTTTGTGTGACAGCCCCCATGGTCATGTCCCACACGTGGGCCTGTGTGATTGATGACAGCAGCTGAATACTTGACCTCCTAATTTTTAGGATTTCCTCCAAAGGCCTGGATGGTTAGCATGATCAGTATCTTGAAAACAGCCATGAAACAAAGATGGTCGACCATGCTCAAATCCGGGCTTTTTTGCCTTTCTACCCTGCTTGGATCCGCGGCCAATGGGCCTGATACCTTGCCTGACCCTGCGGATCGGATTGCTGACATGAGCAAGCCCGTGCAGGTTTTCATCCTTTTGGGGCAGTCCAATATGCTGGGTTTTGGGAAGATTGATCCCGTAAAAGGAAAAAATGATGGCTCATTGAGCCATGCAGTGAAGTCAAAGGGTATGTATCCTTATCTCATGAATGATGAGGACCAGTGGACTGTATGCCATGATGTCCGGAACGTAAGGGTCATGGGCAGCGGCTTGGGTGGTATGCGTGTCTTCAACAACGAGTGGATGACTGTCAAGGGCCGTGCCATCGGTCCAGAGATCGGTATTGGGTATCATGTGGGAAATGCGATCGAGGCACCTGTGATGATCCTGAAAAGCTGCATAGGCAACCGTGCTCTGGGCTGGGACCTGCTACCGCCGGGTGGCGAAGGTTACGAGTTTACCGATTCCAAGGGTGTCACCTGGATGCACCCGGGTTACAAGGGTACACCCGAGCGATGGAAGAAAGGCACGGAACCAAAGAAGATCAAGTGGTATGCTGGAATGCAATACGACGGTGACGTTGCGCGAACAAAAAAAGTGCTGAAGGAACTGGACACGTATTATCCCGGTGCCAAGTCTTACGAGGTCGCGGGTTTCTTCTGGTGGCAGGGTGATCGAGACCGTCGGAGTGAAGCCCTTTCCAGTCGCTACGAGAAAAACCTGGTTCATCTCATCAAACAACTTCGCAAGGACTTTGAAGCACCCAACGCAAAATTTGTCTGTGCCACACTCGGTCAAACGCAGAAAGGCGCGACCGGGAATGAAGGTCAAATCCTGGATGCCATGTTTTCCGTCGATGGTCATTCTGGCAATTACCCCGAGTTCAGAGGCAATGTTGCCACCGTCTACAGTCACCCCTTGTCCAAAGGCGGCAGTTCCGGTGGACATTATGACGGCAACGCTGAAACCTACATGAACATTGGCGAGGCCATGGGCCGCGCCATGGTGGGATTGCTGCAGCCCAAGCAGTGAACCAATCTATTCCCGGCTGCATCCAAGTGCTGTAGAGGCGGCCTCCATCATTTTGGGAGTGCAGTAATCCCAACTGCCACCATCAAAGAGGGACAAGACCTGTCATACCCAGTTCGAGGAAGGAACTACCGACTGGTCTTCCCTGTGCTGAAGAAAGTTTTTTAGGGGAACTCATCCTTCAAATTCGCAAACGATAC
This sequence comes from Verrucomicrobiia bacterium, assembly GCA_014239995.1. Lineage (GTDB taxonomy): Bacteria > Verrucomicrobiota > Verrucomicrobiia > Limisphaerales > AAA164-E04 > AAA164-E04. Next base: position 241 of record JAAZXX010000495.1, on the reverse strand, counting down.
ATGGGTAAGGTCTTAGAGTCATGAAACTCAAGTGGTTTGTAAGTTTTTTTAATTCTCCCCAATCCAAGGGTGTCATGCGTTGTTATTGTATCGAAACCCTGCTTTAGATCGAACGCGGGGAAAAAACTCCAGTGGGTGAAGTGTCGCTGTCGGTCTTGACTTTTTATCTATCAAGCCATCTGCTGGCTGCTTTGTAAGCTTTGTGTCCGGTTGAATTACCTGGAAGAACGGCAGCTTGCTG
>JAAZXX010000494.1 GCA_014239995.1 Verrucomicrobiia bacterium | reverse complement strand
CAAGGGGAATGCATCCATGGCACCCACCTCAGGGGTAGACTCTAGCGCGTTGGGGTTCCCGAAATCCAGCACAACCCTCGCCGCCTTGTAATTTCCCCCTGAAAGGCGTGGCATTCCTTCCTCTGGGCATGGCCTCGTGACTGCCCTGCACGGGTGGCCTTGAATGCAAAACCCATGGAGCTGTGTGCTGGCTTGAAAAAACCTTGTTGCCCCATGCCCCCCGGCTATGATGCCGGCATGAAGCCCCCTCCCACCTCCTGTATGCTTGCCCTGTTGCTGTGCGCGGCCTTCTGGGGATCATCCCTGCACGGGCAGACCTCGGCGACCATTGCAGAGCCCCTGGAAGGATGGGCGCAGACACCCCTTTGGGACAGCCTGGTTGTGGAGGGTGCGGATCAGCCCCCTGAACATGTCCGTACCTACCCGGTGCAAACCCGTGCTGGTGGTCGACAATGAAACGGGTGCTGCTTCTGGCATGGCTTGGCTGTAGCAGCCTCCTTGGCGCGGGGCCGCCCAACGTGATCCTGATCATGACCGATGACCAGGGATACGGTGACCTTGGATGCCACGGGAACCCCATACTCAGGACCCCGAACCTGGATCGCCTCTATCGGGAATCCGTGCGCCTGACGGACTTTCACGTCAGCCCCTTCTGTACCCCGACCCGTGCCGCCCTGATGACCGGCCGCTATCCAGCCCGGACCGGTGCCTACCGGACCAGCAGCGGACGCACCATGATGCACCTTGATGAGCGCACGATGGCGGACCATTTCGGGGATGCCGGTTACGTGACCGGCATGGTGGGCAAATGGCATCTGGGCGACAACGCTCCGCATCGGCCGCAGGACCGTGGATTTCAGGATGTCGTGTGGCATCGCTGTGGCGGGGTGGGGCAGGCGTCGGATTATTGGGGGAACGATTATGATGACGATGTCTATGAGCGCAATGGCAGGTATGAGGCTTTCGAGGGATATTGCACGGATGTGTGGTTCTCGGAATCCATGCGTTTCATTGAGAAGAACAAGGATCGACCCTTCCTCCTCTACCTGGCTCCCAATGTGCCCCACGGCCCCTACCGGGTGAATTCCAAGTGGAGCGATCCCTACCGGGATAAGGTGGCATGGCGGATGGGCGCCGAGTTTTACGGCATGATCACCCATTTCGATCACCGCCTGGGTCTGCTCAGGGAACGACTGGAAGCCATGGGCCTTGCGGACAACACCCTCCTGGTGTTCATGAGCGACAACGGCACCGCCAAGGGTGCTGCATTTGAGGGACTCAACAGCGAGTCCATGGAAGGTTACAATGGCGGCATGCGCGGAAAAAAATCCTCCATCTACGAGGGAGGGCATCGGGTTCCCTTCTTCGTGCACTGGCCCGGGGGAGGCCTTCTGGGGGGGCGGGATGTGGGGCATCTCTCCGCACATATCGATGTCCTGCCAACCCTCGCGCACCTGTGTGGGATTCCCTTGCCCGAGGCCCATCGTCCGGATGGTGTCTCCCTGGCCTCGTGCCTCAAGGATCCACGATCACCCGCCCCCCGGGATCACCTGGTCGTGCAGTTTCAGGGCGGTGCTTATTTCAAGACACCTCCCAGGCGCTGGGCGTTTTCCTGTGTGTTGAAAGATACCTGGCGCCTGATCGATGGCAAGGAACTCTATGACCTTGCCAGGGACCCGGCCCAAAGGCGGGATGTTGCCGTGGACCACCCCCACATTGTCTCACAGCTGCGAGCCCTTTATACACCCTTCTGGGAATCGGTTTCACCCCGCATGGTGCCGGTCTTCATTGACCTGGGGCATCCTGATGAAAACCCCGCCGTGCTGTGTTCGCAGGACTGGTACATGCCCTTCGGCAATCCGCCCTGGAACTTCGGACAGATCCAGCGGCTTGTCCGCGTGACGGGCCCCTGGAAGGTCCATGTCAGGAAAGCCGGACGCTATCGCTTGACCTTGCGCCAATGGCCCCGGCAGGCCGACAGGCCCATTGAGGCCGTCCGTGCGAAGCTCAGGGTGGCCGGCATGGAAATGGAATCAAGCGTGGAACCGGGCGCCCGTGCGCTTGATTTCGAGTTGTTTTTACCTGCCGGGAAAACCGAGCTGCAGACCTGGTTCTTTGATGCCAATGGGAACGCCGGCGGTGCCTATTTTACCGAGGTGAAGGCCCTTTGAAACCTCCACAACAGTTGGATCGGTTTGTTTTTTCAACGGCTGTCATGGTGTTTGGCCTGACGGTCCTGGTCATGCTGATCGCCCCGCAACGGAGTCAGCAGGCAATGAACGCCCTCTTTGACCTGATCACCGGCAAGTTCGGCGGCCTGTATCTCTGGTTTGGGATCGGAACCCTTGCCTTCCTGCTCCTGCTGGCTTGCAGTCCCTTCGGGGCGATCCCGATGGGGCGTCGGGGTGAGGGACCGGAGCACTCCACCCTGAGCTGGATCGCCATGCTGTTTTCCACCGGGATCGGCACCACGGTGCTCTACTGGGGGACGGTGGAATGGATGGAGTATTACCAGGCCCCTCCCTTTGGCCTGGAACCGGCGTCCGGGGAGGCAATGCAGTGGGCGAGGGCCTACGGCATGTTCCACTGGGGGCCCATCGGCTGGGGGTTCTACTGTCTCCCGGCCGTGTGCCTTGCCTACGGCTACCACCTCAGGGGTGACACCTCGCTGCGGCTGTCCACTGCCTGCCGTCCCCTGCTGGGATCCTTTGCCGGCAAGCTGCCCGGCAGGATCATCGACATCCTTTTCATGGTGGGCTTGCTGGGATCCTCCGCCACCGGCATCGGCCTGACCACTCCTTTGATCACCGAATCCTTCTGCACCTTCTTCGACGTGCCTCCCTCGTTCGGGCTGACCCTCGGCTCGGTGATCCTGGTGGTGCTGGTGGTGGGGTTCAGTGTCTACTCCGGCCTGGAGAAGGGGATCAAGCAGCTTTCCAATGTGAACATGTGGCTCTTGCTGCTGCTGCTGTTGACGATCCTGCTCTTCGGTCCGAGCCTGTTCATCCTCGAGCGTGGTGCGGAGAGCCTCTGGTTCATGATACGCCATCTTCCCGAGATGAGCGGCCTGGGTTACCCGGAAGACAACCGGAACTTCACGGAGGCATGGACGGTGTTCTACTGGGCCTGGTGGTTGGCCTTTGGCCCTTTCGTGGGGATGTTCATCTGCAAGGTTTCACGTGGCAGGACCCTGCGGCAGATCATCCTGGGGGTGCTCTTTTTCGGGACCCTGGGATGTGTCCTCTGCTTTGTGGTCATGGGCGGCTATGCCCAGTACCTGGATGTGGAAAGGGATGGGCAGATCATGGCAGCATTCAATGAAAGCCCCTATGGGGTGGTGATCCAGGTGGTGGTGGCACTCCCCCTGGGCAAGGCCATTCTCCCGCTCTTTTTCCTCCTGTGCACTTCCTTTGCAGCGACCACCTACGACTCTGCCTCCTACACCCTGGCCTCGGCGACCACCCTGCAGCGCACCTTGATTGCAGGGATCTCACCTGGCATGTGCCCGAACTGGATTGCCAGG
>JAAZXX010000493.1 GCA_014239995.1 Verrucomicrobiia bacterium | reverse complement strand
GATGCACACCGTATAGACGATCCCCGAGTTGGTAGACAACCTCAACGGGATCCACGCCTGAACGAATGTAATGTCCAAGGTCGGCACAGAAACCAATGCGTTTGTCGTAACCTGCCACCGCTTTCATGGCATCCAGTGGCGCGTCATAGAGTGCCCCGGGCCCGTGGTTGTGAATCGCAATGCGTATATCGTATTCTGCAACCAAGCGGTTGAGGCTTTCAAAGGAATCGGCCTGAGGATTGGCGCTGATATTGCGAATTCCAGCCATTTTGGCGAATTCAAAAAAGGCCCGATTTTGCCCATGGTTCTTGGTAAATGACTGCACCCCGTGCGCACTGATCGAAATATCCAGTTTTGCTAGCTTGGCGTTCATCTCCCCAATCTTGATGGGATCCGGAATGGGTGGATAATGCATCTGGAAAAACTCTACATAGTGCAAACCGAGTTCCTGAATCTTCTCCAGTGCCCCGTCAACACCAAAGCCACGCAGTGAGTAACTCTGGATTCCCATCGGAAAGCCACCGTAGTTTCCCTTGGAGGCAACGCCAGTATCCGCAAGGATGGAAGGCACGTCAAACCAGTGGTATCCGGCTGCGGCAGCCGTTACAAGAGTGCGATTTAGAAATGTTCTGCGATGCATTTGCTGACTCTCTGGGGTGTGTAGGTTCATGATACGGGTGATTACTTGACAACGATATTAACAAGTTTCCCGGGAACAACGATCATTTTTTTAACTGATTTCCCATCAATGAAAGTCTTTACTTTCGTTGATTCCAGTGCCAGTGCTTCGATGAGTTCACGTTTTGAATCACATGGAATAGTCACACGATCTCGCAATTTCCCATTGACCTGCACCGGGATTTCTATCGAGTCCTCAACAAGCAATTTCGGATCATGAATCGGCCAGGGCTCGTAGGCAATGATCGACTCTGTTTCACCTGCAAGCATCCCGTGGAGTTCCTCTGCCAAATGGGGGGCAAAGGGATGCAACAGCAAAAGGAATGTCTTCATGCATTCCTTTGGCCGGGTCTCCCAGTTGGTGGCATCGTTCACAAACACCATCATGGCGGAAATGGCCGTATTGAATCTCATGTGCTGCAAATCCTCTGTTACCTTTTGAATACAGGTGTGGAGGGATTTGAGTTGTTCCGAGGTGGGTTTGAGCCCTGACTGAACGGACCCATTGAGCCTTAATACTGCAAGTTGTTGCTCTGCATTTTCATTTTCAACGGCAGTTTTCTGTGCATATTCAAGCTCACTTTCCTCATCCACTATGAGACGCCAAACACGACCTAGAAATCGATACACGCCCTCAACCCCCTTGGTATTCCATGGCTTGGACATCTCAAGGGGTCCCATGAACATCTCATAAAGACGAAATGCATCCGCCCCATAATGGGCAACGATGTCGTCCGGATTAACCACATTCCCTCTTGATTTGGACATCTTCTGGCCATCCTCTCCCATGATAAGGCCTTGATTGACAAGTTTGAAGAAAGGCTCAGGGGTCGAGGTCAAATCCAGGTCAAAAAGGACTTTGTGCCAGAACCGTGCATATAAGAGATGCAGAACAGCATGCTCGGTGCCCCCCACGTAGAGATCCACCCCTGGGTTTGCATCCGGTTGCCCACTTCCCATCCAATAGGTTTCCGTTTCCCGGTCACAGAACTTTTCCTTATTGTGGGCATCAAGATAGCGCAAGTAATACCAGCAACTGCCAGCCCACTGAGGCATGGTATTTGTCTCACGCAGGGAGCCGTCTTTCATGTTCACCCAATCGGAGGCACGAGCGAGAGGAGGCTCCCCGTCAGAGGTGGGTTTAAAGTCTGACAGTTCGGGAAGCAAGACCGGCAACTCATGCTCACCCACCGAATGATGCCGTCCCTTTTTCCAGAGAATCGGAAACGGTTCCCCCCAAAACCGTTGCCGACTGAACAACCAGTCGCGCAACTTGAAATTGACTTGTCTGCTACCTTTTTGATGCTCCTCGAGCCAACAAATCATCTTTTGCCTTGCCTCCGCAGTCGGAAGTTCATTAAGGAAGTCCGAATTGACGCTGACGCCGTCACCCACAAAACCAATGGAATCCTGACCCTGCGGTGCCTGCACCACCTTTAGTACAGGCAAGTTAAATTTTTCAGCAAATTCCAGATCCCGCGCATCATGAGCCGGAACGGCCATGATTGCGCCCGTACCGTATGTTGCTAGCACGTAATCAGCAATCCATATGGGTATCCGTTCGCCATTGACCGGATTGATGGCATGGGCTCCGATAAAGACGCCTGTCTTGTTCTTGCCTAGCTCGGTTCTCTCGAGATCACTTTTGCGTGCTGCATAGTCCTGATATGCAGACACGGCCTTTTGTTGCTCCTCTGAGGTCAGTGCAAGCACCAGGTCATGCTCAGGAGACAGAACCATGTAGGTAGCGCCAAACAAGGTATCTGGTCGGGTTGTAAAAACCGTGATACATGCATCCTTGTCGGCTACTTGGAAATGCACTTCTGCCCCCTCAGATCGCCCTATCCAATTTCGCTGCATCTCTTTCAGTGATTCACTCCATTGAATTTCCTCCAATCCCTGAAGCAGTTTATCGGCAAAGGCAGTGATTCTGAGCATCCATTGGCGCATGGGCTTTCGAAGGACAGGAAAACCCCCAATCTCGCTTTTACCCTCGACTACCTCCTCATTGGCCAACACAGTCCCAAGCTCTGGACACCAATTGACGGGTGCTTCAGCGACATATGCCAGGCGTCTCTCATCCCTGTAGGAGGCTCGTTCCTCCTCCTCACGTACCTCATTGGGTATACTGAGGGTCTCGATAGGCTCAGCACGTCCGGTTTCTGGATTGTACCATGAGTGGTAGAGTTTGAGGAATATCCATTGGGTCCAGCGAAAATAGTCAGGATCAGTTGTATCAATTTCCCGAGACCAATCGTAACTGAAGCCCAGCGATTTGATCTGGCGCTTAAAATTCGTAACATTCGCTTCCGTCGTCGTGCGGGGATGCTGACCTGTCTTGATGGCATATTGCTCTGCAGGAAGGCCGAAGGCGTCCCAACCCATGGGGTGAAGTACGTTGAATCCCCTGGCTCTTTTATATCGAGCCAAGATATCCGTTGCCGTGTAGCCCTCAGGATGCCCAACGTGCAGACCACTACCCGATGGGTAGGGAAACATATCCAAAATATAATATTTAGGTGGAAGGTCCGCCAGTGAGGTTTTCCCGGTCAACCCATGTCGCTTGGCAAAAGGGTGGTCTGCAGGAATCGTCTCTTGAGGATTCCATGCACGGAACGCCGTCTGTTCATCCCAGAGGCGTTGACGCTTGGACTCGATGACGTCGAATGGATACTGCTTTCGCATGTCTGCAATAGTTGAGGTCGTTGGGGTTAATGCAATTCAAAAAATAGAGTAACGAGACCTGGCACGACAGTTAGCTTCTGTCGGTCCAGTGGAATTTACAGTGGGCAACTTCGGAGGAAGAAAAGCTGAGTCCCACTCACCGAGAAAAGTTAACGCTTGTTA
>JAAZXX010000492.1 GCA_014239995.1 Verrucomicrobiia bacterium | reverse complement strand
TTCATGTGACGGATGGTGGGTCCCTGCCATCGGAACATGCTGCTGGCCGACATGCGCGGCATCGAATGCTAAGGGCAAGCTTGCGGAAAAACCCAACATGAGCGAAAAACAGGCTCGCATCTCAATGGTCCTGATATCAGCGTGATATTTAAATGTTTTGGGAAGAAACGCTGCCGTTTGAGCTGATGGAGCTGTAGAGATGACCCAATCAAAATCACCGTAAGTAAGACCATTTTCATCGAAAAGTTGCCATTTATCCTCTCGTTTCAGTGAAGCAATCCTTGCGTTCAAGTGGATATACAGGCCTTCAGCCAAATGTTTGGCGATTTGATTCATGGCCGGCACCCCAACATAACGCGGCTCATCATCGATCCAGTTCCTCCGTTCAATGATCTTGTCACCCCTGAATTTCACATAACGCCCATTCCAGCGCTCGATAAGTCCGGAGTCGATGAGCGGCTGGATGGAGGCTTGAAAGGCTTTTGTTCGGGCGGTGAAGTATTGAGCTCCATGGTCAAAGTAATAGGGTTCCGCACGCCGCGTGGACATCCGTCCGCTGACCCCACGCGCCTTTTCAAAAAGGGTGATCTCGGCATGTTCTTTTAATCGGCGGGCAACTGAAAGGCCCGATAAACCCGCCCCGATAATGGCAATTTTCATCATGTGTTGTTTACGGAGATAGAGAGAGTCCCATTGAGCACGGTTGCAAAGGTGCGAGGTGCCTGGAATTGGATGTGTTGGAGGAGGGCCTGTCGAGATGGTCTGTTGACCATGGGGAGCCAGACGCAAGGTTCGTATCCTGGTACTGCAAGCAGGCGGCTCGAGTGACAGGATCCAGAGGGTAATACGTGGTGCGGAACCATCTTTTCACTTCCTGTTCGGAGGTAATTGGATGAATCGAAGCTGAACAAATAAATGACGATGAACAGGGTTTAAGACAGGGAGTTTGATGCATGACTCAGAAATGTGCAAAAGGCGCGCAGATTGCTGAATTTGAAGCTATCACCGGCCAGCATGTTTCCCCTGTTTGTTGGAAAGAGACGGGCCGATAATCCAGCACTTTGAGTATGTGCAGGAGGCGCCGTTCGCGTTAACCTTAGCCACTGGGACCGCCTCATCCAGGACTTTCTGAAAGCTTGCTGACATTGCAAGAAAAAGTTCAATCATACTAGCCTACGTTACATCCAAGAGGTCAGATAACAAGTGAGAACCTGCGTCGAATGCACACGTTCTTTGAAAAATTTAAAAGGGTGTATGGTCGCCTGAAAAAAGGGAAGTGAAATCCACTGACTCCAATGTCGTAAAGCCCGCTCGCACGCACTGGGAAACCGTTATTCCGCTCGAACCCGAGCAAATTGCATTTGCATTTCGAGCAAATCAGCCGGGGTCCACACAAGCGGGCTGGTTTTTCCTGCATCCATGTAGGGCCCATCGATGGTGGAAGCCGTTTCAAGGGTGCCTCCAGTCCATTCGACGATAACATTGTCACCCTCAAAGCGGATATTCAGTCTAGGGGCAGGAGGGGCTGATTCTCTAAGCGTTACCTCCAACTTATCCACGATTGCTTTTCCATCATTTTGAGGATATTGCAACCCCATAAAAAGATAACCACCAAAGAGAAACTCATTGGGAAAAGCCCCTTCCGGAAAGGATCCAGAAATTCCGGCACCCATTATATCGTCAAAGGGTTCGTTGAATTCCAATTCATACCCGTTGCTGGAAAGATGTATCCTGACAATCAGCGGCGTATCACTGGACTGAGGATTCCAATCAGGAAATTCTATGCGCGCCAACGTTTGGCTGACCACTGCACTGTTATCCGGATCTGGCACATTTAGCCCATCGATAGCGAAATATAGATCGGCGGCACCGTTCGGAGCTCCACCGACATTATCCGTGATTGCCACATAGATGGAACCAACAGTGTTGTGTTCAGGATCCACTCCGAATGCGCTGTGCTCTGGATTCTCAGGCTCAAAAACCTCAAGGATACGGCTCGAAACAATGCCCACCTGCATGCCTCGGTAGGCCTGGTTCGGATTCGCATCGAACAAGGATGTGCTATTGAGCACCATCTCGATATCTATTCCGTCAGGGTTCCAGAAGTTGAAGGCATCTTTATCCCCTATGACTCTTCCAAAGTTCCAACCGGAACTTTGGATCACCATCGCCCCATCCAGCTCTTCCACCACTTCATTTCCCTGAGATACATTGCGAAAACCGTTGCCTGTCCCATTCATGTTCACACCGATATCTCCGTCATCAAATTCATCCAACATACCATGGACGAAAGGTATGAAGATCTGAAGACGGGAATTACCTCCAATGACTCCTACGATATCTCGTTGCGTGACTTCACCTGTTAAATTCGCACTCAGCTTGGCCTTATCTGGCGCCTTCAGCTCATATTTCAATGTAGATTGTCCAGCACCGGCATTCACATTCCAGCTAAATTGCTGGTCTGACACTATTGCCGCCGGATCTGACGAAATAAGACTCCAGCCCGCAGGTAGAGTTTCTGTTACCGTGATGTCACCCGTTGCATTCGCATGGAAATTCAAATCGATTTTCACAGGTATAACCTCCTTGGATTTGAAGGGTTCCTGAGGCAGGCTGCGCACTGCCGAAAATGGTAATTCCTTGATCTCGACGTTATAAAATGCTGCTTCAATCAGGGATTCAGGGTTACCCGAAGTGGCTGCCAAGCCTACGTAAACCGGGTCTACCAGGTCAGGAAGCTCCACCGAATTCAACAGGATTCGACTTTCATCTAAATCGTAATAATAAAAATAAATTGTATTCCCGAAACGTTCCACCTCCATTAATCCTGCATTGAATATCTGAGATACGCTGATGACCTTACCCGAGGCTCCAAATCCGGCTTCGCGACTCGAGTTTCCATCCTGTAATTGACGCCATTGTGAGGTAAAGTCGACTTGTCCTCCAAAGAAACCAATCCCCTCTTGTTGAATATCCCCAGTAGTGAAAGCAAAACCGTTGGATGAACCCGGTGTCAGGTTGTTCCTTACCATGAGTCCCACTTTAGGTGCTGTATTTTCCTCATCCAAGGGAAGCGTAAATATTTCTCCTTTGATGCCAAATGCACCGGATAATTCCTTGTAGACAAAATATCCATTATCAGAGGTATCCCAGAGATCAGATCCCTTGATATCCAATCCGGTAAATTCGCCTTGATCAACGAAGTTGCTTGCGACTGCATCACCTAAAACTACTTTCCCATCCCATTGGATTTGAGCCGTCGCCACCCGTATTGCAAAGCAGTTCAAAACCAATAAAATACAAAACGGATTAAAGAGCCTGCACATGGTGTTCCTTCCTTTCTTTTTGTTGAGTGATCCAAACCGGGAAATTCAAATTAACTGAGGTAACCCGGATGGAATGAGGATCTACACGCATGAGAGTTGCATGGATCGTCTTTGGCATGATACCAGATACCTGCGTTGGCTCGGGGGATACTTCCTGTCGTGGTGATTCCCTACCCGCTCGGCCCTCGCAGCAAGCGGGGTGGGAGC
>JAAZXX010000491.1 GCA_014239995.1 Verrucomicrobiia bacterium | reverse complement strand
TCGAGCCCTGTCTGTTCCTCGACTGAGAGAAAATCCGTCGCAGCGCGCTTGGATTTTCCAGTGCAGATTGGGCCAAGATCACCCCACTCAGTCGCTATTAATTGGGCTGCTCCACCTAGGAATGACCGGATGTATTGGAAGGAACGGCGAGAAATGATGCGCAAACGCCGTGAGGAACTGCTCGGTATCACCAGTTTCAGCTCCACTTATGCCTACATTTACGTGGAGCCTCATGAAATTCGCTTTGAGCTGCTCGTTCCCTTGCTGACCTTGGATACCTGGCTTCCTACCAAGCGCGCTGCGACGGATTTTCTCTCAGTCGAGGAACAGACAGGGCTCGAGGAACGCTTGGAGACATTGCTCAGGGAGCAATGTCAGTTCCATGTGGATGGCATCGAGGTTTCCCCTGTCCTTTCTCGTCTCGATTTTTTTACGCTTGATATTCGAGACTTTGCCAAAGCATCCGAACGACGTCCTATCGGTATACTCAATGGACGGGCGGGAATGATCATGACCGTTGCCACTAAAGGCGCTCCAGCCAAGGTATCGATCGAGTGGAAACTTTTCAATGACTACACGCCTCTCCTCAATACCATGGTCTACATTCGGGACAAGGGGGGTGAACGGCATTTTTTCACAGAAAATGAACCAAGATGGTCCTGGCAGGATGATACCACGCAGGTGGGTGCATTGCCCTTTTCAGAGCTCCCGCCAGCACCCTCTGCCCCCGTTTGGCATCCCTCGATACCCTCGCTTGCTCTGGCCACCTTCGGTGTTTTTGCCCTCTCATATGGTTTGCTCCGGTCCCGAAACCCGTTCGTAGTGGGTGGATGTTCAGCAATGGTCTTGGCATTTATTGTATGGCCGATGACTCAGCAGGAGTTTCCGCATCCCTTCAAAAACGCTCCCATGCCGGAAAGGGAACAACAGCACCTTATTACAGAGGCCCTCTTGAAGAATGTGTATCGTGCCTTTGATTATCGGAAAGATGAGCATGTGTATGATGCACTTGAACGCAGTGCATCGGGGGCTTTCCTTGAGAAGCTTTACCTGCAAATCAAGCAGGGACTCGTGGTGGAAGAGCAAGGGTGGGCCCGTGCCAGAGTTCGAGAGTTCAAGTTGTTGTCCGGAGATCCTCTTCCCAAGCCGCTGGAGCATGTGGGCTTCTCATTGGACGTCAGTTGGGAAGTTACCGGTAATGTTGAACACTGGGGGCATGTGCACACCCGACAGCAACTTTATCAGGCTGTGCTGGTGATTGGCTCCCAGGAAGGACAATGGAAGATACTTGGAATGGAGGTCCGATCCGTTGAACCTTTGAAATCCACGACAGGTCTTCGAAATGCGGCATGAGATGTTTTTTCTTTTTTAAGGGGCAGCTCCATGGGATAAGGATGGCATCATGAGCGGGCGACGAGCTAAAATAGATCGCAAGACGGGCGAAACACACATCTGCTTGACTTTGGACATTGATGGGACCGGTTGTTATCAAAATCGGAGTGGTATTCCGTTTTTTGATCATATGCTTGACCTGTTCGCGCGGCATGCCGTCATCGATCTGGACCTTGCCTGCAAGGGAGATCTGGATGTCGATGGACATCACACCGTGGAGGATTGCGGTATTGCCATAGGCGAGGCTTTTTTCGATGCCTTGGGAGACAAAAAAGGAATCCGCAGATATGGCTCCGGATTTGATCCACAAAACCCTTTCACAGGTGAAGCCTATGTTCCCATGGATGAGTGTCTGGCGCGTTGTGTGATTGATTTCAGCGGTCGGCCATTCATGGTCTGGAAAGGCATGGATACTTTGGGGATGAAGTGCATTACCGATTCCGAGAAAAAACAGGACATGTCCTCAAGATTTCGCTTTGGCCTTGCACGGGAGTTTTTCCAAGGATTTACCAATGCCGCTCGCTGCAACCTGCATCTGGAGCTTCTCTATGGAGAGGAACCTCATCACGTGGTCGAAGTCATCTTCAAAGCCTTTGCAAAAGCCGTTGATTTTGCCTGCTCGCACGACCCTCGTATCTCGGAACAGGTCCCGAGTACAAAGGGAAAACTTTGATATCGGGTGAATAGAAGCTCTGCATTCATCGTCCTTATTCATGGCGCGCCCTGAGTCATTCGAAGATACTGATGAACCGAAAGTGGTTTCGGCTGCCCAAGATGGTAATAAAGTGGCTTTTGAAGAGTTGGTGCACCGCCATGGAGATAAGATTTTCCGGCGAGCCCTCACAATGTTGAGGAATGAAGATGAGGCGCTTGATATGGCCCAGACGGCTTGGATCAAAGCCTGGAAACGTATCAAACAATTCCATGGGGAAAGTACGTTTGCCACTTGGATGACACGGGTGACCATAAACGTGTGTCTGGATCACATGCGTAAATCCAAGCGTTGGAAATTTACGGATTCCATTGAGGATATGGATGAAAATGCGGGTGGTGTTGAGCGGAGAATGCCGGTCATTGAGGTTAATCCCACCGAGGCCATGGAGAGGGAAGAGCTTAGAAAAAAAATCAACAAGGCACTCGGCCTGTTGAGTCCCGGTCATCGGGCAGTTGTTGTGATGCATACTTTTGAGGAAATGTCTTACAAGGATATCGCCAAGGCGATGGATTGTTCCATCGGCACCGTCATGTCCCGTCTCTTCTATGCTCGCCGTAACCTTGCGTCTATTCTGAAGCACATGGTCAAGGAAGGAGAAACCATATGAACGAACAGCTTGCTATGCGCATTCAAGCTTACTTGGACGGTGAGTTGTCCAAGAAGGCCTCAGATCACCTGTTCGCCGAAATTCGAAATGACTCCGAGGCCGAAGTCCTTTTTAATGAGCTTCAAGCCGAGCACAAGCTCCTATCTGATCTCGAGGAGCCTGAGATTTCGTTGCCCGTTGCACATATGTATTTCTGGCAAGGAATTGCCAAGGGTATCGAGCCCGAAATCAAGCGCAACATTCCCGAACATAAGCTAATTAAGTTATTTTTACGGCCACGATGGCTATCATGGCTCATTCCTGTCGGTGTGGCCTGTCTGGTGGTGTTGGCATTGCAGCAGGTGTTTTTTGGAGTGCGCTTACCCCTGGTCCAGAACCCATCGCCAAGGCATGCCCCGAGTTTTCACGAGGTGGACAGCAGGCAGCAGCACGCCGGATTTATTTCCTTTCGCTCGGAGAGTGAGGGTGTTTCCGTGGTTTGGATCAGCAATTATTGAAAGTTTTCCATTTGCCCTACTGACTGCCATACATATATGATTGAGCAATATCCATTAGCACATGGACGCGGAGTTATTCATACTGCTCAAGAACTGGAATTAAAAAAGAACGCAGAAAAGATATTTTTTCCGGCTTTGCTCCATTGTCCGAAAACGTCCTTCACCCGTCAGGAGTTGCTCGAAATTTCCAATGGAAATCCTGCCGGTTGTTTTGGACCAGAATATAATCAGTACGGCAAAAATCCTTCGCTGAAAAATGCACCAGATCAATTTTTAATGTCGGACCGTGTACTTTCCGTAGAACCGCAGGGCGGTGCATATGGT
>JAAZXX010000490.1 GCA_014239995.1 Verrucomicrobiia bacterium | reverse complement strand
GAATCATACCTTTATCTTCTGTCAAACACCTTGGTCTGCCAAGTTCAAACCACAAACTCCCTTGAGGACTGATGCCAGATGCCCCAGAAGTGAACGATCTGGATGATAAGCCCCCAGACCTTCCTTGGCAGAAGGAACTTTCAAATACCTCGTAAAGCAGCATGCCCTCGAGGTGTTTTCTCTCAATGTTGTGTTCAAGAATGCTGCTACCTGAAGCTACGGTATGAACCTTTACCCGGAATCTATCAATGGGGTTACCCCACGCGTGATGTGAAGTGACAAGGGTGCCATCTCGAACTTGATTCGTGAGCCCCAGTATTTTGGAACTTTTACGAGTTTGTGGTGACCTTCTTACTTGCCCAGTGAAATCGAATGCTTCGCGATGTCGGCAAGCTGTTGGTTTGCCATTACCCGCATGGTACGGGCCTTTTCCGGATAGGACGACAGCAAATTTTCCGTCTCTCCCGGATCGTTGACAAGGTGAAATAGAGCTTCTCCCCCCGGGTTTCCTGGAAGTTTTGCATGGTGCGCATCGGTAAACAGTTTCCAATGGCCCACGCGAATGGCTTGGAAACCCTCAGCTCCATGCCAGTAGAGCAGGTCGTTGCGTGGATGCGTCATCGCCTTGTCCCCGGTGAGTGTGCTCCAGACATTCACACCATCAACCTTTGGGACGCCGTGGGTGTTTTGGTTAAGATCGATGCCGCACGCATGACCCAGCGTGGGCAGGAGATCAATGGCCGCGATCAGGGCATCGCTTTCCTGTCGAGCGGGAATAGTTCCTGGCCATGAGAGGATGCACGGAACACGCGTGCCGGCTTCAAGAGCGTCCCACTTTTTCCCGCGAAAAGGTTTAGACAAAGCTTGCTCGCCTGGTTGAGGGCCGTTGTCGGATAGCATGACCACGATGGTGTTTTCAAGTAGCTTTGCTGTTGTGAGTGCCGATAGAATTTCCCCTATGCGTGCGTCCATTTCCTCGACCACGTCTCCATAGGCACCAAAACTGGAAGTGTCCATGAATGCAGGATGTGCCTCGACTGGAAAGTGGGGTGCGGAGAAGGGAATATAAAGCAGGAAAGGTGCATGCGCATGCCTGTGGATGAAGCGAATAGATTCTTTGGTGAATTTTTCCGTCAGAAGCCGATTGTCAAACGGGTCCTGCACCACCTTGTTTCCACGCCACAGTTGTGAGGTTTGATTGTTGCTTTTGTTGATGTAAAAGGACGTGTTGAAGCCCTGCTGTTGCGGTGAAAACCTGGGGAGATCCCCCAGGTGCCACTTGCCAAAAAGTCCCGTGGCGTAGCCTGCTGCCTTGAAAACCTCTCCCATGGTTCGTGCTTGAGGTGCCAGTCCGTGATGGGTGGACATCATGTAGCCAATGACTCCCTTGCTCCAACCCAGTCTTGAAGGATAGGCACCTGTCAGGAGTGCCATCCGGGACGGTGTGCATACTGTGGCTCCACTGTAAAAACTGGTCAGTCGAACCCCACTTGCCGCGAGTTTATCCAGGACGGGCGTTTTAATGGATGGATGGCCATAGCAACCAAGATCGTGATAGCCCAGGTCGTCGGCCATGATGATCACCACGTTTGGCTTGCGTGCGTTTTCGCCGATCACCACTGCGAACGTGAGACAGGCTATGATGCCCCAAATAATTCGACGGAATTGCATGAGGTTCAGTTAAGTCGATCCTATCAGAGATGTCGAGTCGAGTGGCAAGGAAGTTCAGATCTTTCTGAACGGTATTTCAAGGGCACTGATCACCCAGCTAGCTCTGTTGGACGAGGGTTTACTTCTCGGGTGTCGCAAGGAGCGAATGTGTCATATCATGGTCTGTTGAATGGAGGGTAAAGAGGTGGTTCGGGAGCATGCGGGTAGTCCACGGGGCTGTAGGAAATGTTCAATTCAGGTGTAATATATTTCTTACCGCCGTGGAAGCGCGAGTTCAGGGCCCGATCCAGAATGCCTGAAGTCAATAGGGTGCGTTCAACCGGGTAGCTTGGCTTTCCTGTCAAGATCATGGATTCGATTGCCTTCAGGAGATAGGCAAAATGGGGGTAATGAGGTTCACGACGTTCCTCGATGGAAGTGGCCAGAATGCGCCTTGGTTGGGCTGTTTTGATGGCAATTCCACAACCCGCAAGATAACCGGGTAGCATGAAAACGGCTCCGGTCAACCCGTCCAGGTATTCGAACAGGAATAATCCTACGCCATCACCCTTGGTTTCCCGCAGCAGGTGTTTGGGGTGGCTCGCAGGGGTTGCCGCAATCGCGGCATCCAAAACCGAACGGTCGACTTTTCCGCTGTCTACCTGGCTCCACATCGTATCAGGCCCAAACCATTGCACGGATTTAACACCCTTTTCACCGCCATGACGTCGTTCTACAAAGGACTGATAGGTCTCCAATGTATGGATTCCATAGATATCCAGCCCGGAATAACCGACACCAACCGCGGAAAGAACCCTGCTTCCCATGCTCAGGTTTACCTCCGGTTTTCTGAAGCTGACTGGTAGCGACGAGCCTGCCATGAAAGGAATGTTGAGTTGTTTTGCCCTCTCATACATCCAGTGTGCATCCTCCCAGACGGGTCCAAGATGTTTGTCATTGAAAACCGGAACGACCTTGTTGTACTTCTGGAACGTCCGGGTGATGGCCTCGAAAAAGCGTCTGCGTGGATAAAGTTTTTGTTGCTGATCGTTCCAAGGATAATCTCCGTGTTCCCCGATGCTCAGAACCCCATCGACGGAGATGGTGCCAGATTCCAGGGTCAATGCATCTTCGATGGTATTGTAAATCGGTATTCCATGCTTCTCGGCCATCCTTCGCCCCATGTCTTTATCCGGAAATTGATCGATGTAAAGCGAGGCCAACCTGAGTTCTGGTCCCGGGCCGCCATCATAGGCCCACCCTTCCAGGATTTTTCCTATGATGACATCCGCATGTGAACCTTGGGTATACCAGGTGAGAATCCCCGCCACGTATTTGCCCGGATGGAGCTTTTTGGTGGAAGCGGATTGGAAGTGTTCGCATCTGCCAGAGGAAATCCCCAGACCCAGTCCCCCCCATATGATCTGTCTTAATGTCTGGCGACGATTGATCTTTTGAAAAGAAGGCATGCAACACCCAGGGTTTGATGATCGATTCTGTTTTGATCTTGATATTCCAACCGTGAAACATGGTGTTCCTGTGCAGGGAACATGCCAATCACACTAAAATGGTGGAAGGTTCATGGGTTTGGTTCCTGTTGGAAGCCTTTGGAAGATCTTCCCATATTCGGTGTAATCATCCAGAAACCCTCCATGTGATAAGAAAAAATGCCCATTCTCCAGGCCCATGAACCGGTCAAGTCGATCCTCCTTGCCCGTGGAGTCATGACTGAATTTAGCGGTGGTCAGTTCCTCCCATTTTCCATTTGGGTCGGCGATCCACTGGTTGCCGTAGAGTGCCTTACGTTGAAGGTGACCGTTGCGTCCCACAAAATTCTCACTGAAGCTGTAAAGACCGCGCAGGTATCCTCCTTCACCTGGGGTATCCCAGCTC
>JAAZXX010000048.1 GCA_014239995.1 Verrucomicrobiia bacterium | reverse complement strand
GGCCGTATCATCCACCAGGACAGGTGGATTACCAGGACCGGCGCAGATGGCCCGCTTGCCTGTCTGCATCGCTGCCTTGACCACGCCTGGACCTCCTGTCACACAAAGCAATCTAACCGCCTCGTGCGCACAAAGCTCTTTGAATGAGTCCAGTGTCGGCTCTTCAATGATACCTACTAAATTGTGAATTCCGGTTTCGCGTTCAATGGCCTTGTTGAATTCACGAACTGCCATGGCGGCACAACGGGAGGCAGCTGGGTGGGCATTGAAAACCACCGCGTTGCCCGCAGCCACAATGTTCACAATATTACCGGCAAGCGTCGGGATCGAATGGGTCGAAGGGGTGATCGCCCCGACCACACCAAAGGGAGTGTATTCCTCCAGGGTGATTCCGTGGTCTCCACTGCGTCCATCGGGTCGAATCCAGTCCACGCCGGGTACGGACCCTATGATCTGCAGTTTTTCAATTTTGTGATCCAGTCGACCAATCTTGGATTCGTCCAGTTCGATGCGTCCCCATTCAGATGCCCGGTCGGCACACATGGTCTTGACAATCTCTTCGACCTTACGACGTGCCTCGATACCCTGCTTCTGGAGTTGAAGGAAACCTTGATGCGCCGCATCGCATGCTTCTGCGGCGGTGGCAAAGACCCCGTGGCGCCCAACATGGACTGGCCGGCTGTTCTTCCATCCGCAAGGAGGGGAGTCAGCGACGGTATTCGATTGGGACGGCACTGCAGCAGACATCTCGTTGGATGCCTGGGATGTGCCGTTGCCTAGCCTTCCAAGCACTTCCTGGACAACGTCCCGAATCACTGATTCGTTGATCTGTGAACTCATGATAAAAATCTTTTTAAAGGGGAAATATTCTGGTCCGGAGACTTCGGCGGTTCGGTGTCGAGCAATGCTTCAGGCAACCTTGATTACTTTCATGGGTGGGTCAGGAGCGTGCACTGAAAATTTGTTTTCCCTGCACATCCACCGTGTCAACAATTCCAATCACCACGGCATCTACCGGCGCCCCTTTCAAGTTGGGCGCCAGACGAGCGCTGCTTCCCTGGCAGAAAAGCACCATTTCACCAATACCGGAACCGACAGTGTCGACGGCCACAATGGTATTCTTCCCCGGTCGAAACTGCGTCGGATCCTGATCATCCACCAGCTGGGGACGCAACAGTAGAAGTTTGCGTCCCGACATGGAGGGATCCTTCTTGGTGGCGACCACCGCTCCTTCGACTCGTGCGAGAAACATGCGCGATTCCGTGGTTTGGATTAATAAGAATCAACCAGGTAAAACCGTACTGATATCACCATGCGGACGCGCAATGACATGCACGCTGACCAACTCACCACCCACGGCCTTGATGGCCTCCGCACCGGCATCCGTGGCAGCCTTCACCGCTGCCACATCTCCAACCACGACGGCAGAGACAAGGGCACTGCCCACCTGTTTCATTGGGCCGGCAAGCTTGACGTTCGCCGCCTTTAACATCGCGTCTGTTCCTTCTACAAGGGCGATCAGACCGCGGGTTTCAACCATTCCTATTGCTTGATTAGACATATGTTTTATTTAGAGTTTAAGTGTTCTTTTCCAAAAATCGTTTCACTTCCATGGCCACCACCCATTCCTCGTTGGCGGGAATAACCATCACCTTGACTGGGGATCCCTCAGGACTGATGATCGCTTCCTGAGCCTGGCATGCATGGTTGGCTTCGGAGTCCAAACGCACGCCCAGATTTTCAAGACGGGCACAAACGGCCTCCCTTAGGCCGGCACGGTTCTCGCCGATACCCGCCGTGAACACCAGTGCATCCAGACCATTGAGTTCCAGGTGATAGGATCCAATCCAGCGCCTGATTTCGGCCACCAGAAAATCGATGGCCAACCGGGCATCCTCATGACCCTGCTCGGATTGAGCCTGAATATCACGCAGGTCGTTGGATCCCCCAGCAATCCCCTGTAACCCTCCCATTGAACACAGGTCTTCAGTCACCTGCTCAAGGGTGAGGCCCTTCTTCCGCATCATGAAAGGGATAGCCATGGCATCAAGGTCACCCACCCGGTTGTTGTGGGGTAGTCCAGACTGGGGACTCAAACCCATGCTGTTCCCAATCGCAACGCCGTTGCGAATCCCGGTCACTGAGGAACTGCCTCCGAGATGACAGGAAATGACGCGACAATCCGTGCCCCCGGTCGAGCCATGAGCTCCATCCACGTATAGCTGCCGTGCACGGTGCGCGATATCTTCCCTGCCCAACAACTCAGCCGAACGTTCAGCAATGTACTTATGACTCGCACCGTGAAACCCCCAGCGACGCACGCCCGCCTGATGCCAGGAACGGGGCACCCCGTAACGCTTGGCGGTCTCGGGTATCCATTGATAAAAAGCTGTCTCAAAAAGCCCGATCAACGGAGTTCGGGGCATCCGATCAGCAAAGAGGCGAATCCCTGTCAAGTAGGGGGGATTGTGTGCAGGAGCAATGAGATTACCTTCCTCCATGTCCTGCAGCACGGCCTCATCCAGGGCCACGCATCCGGTCACAGATTGGGCTAATACAGTCTTGAAGCCAACAGCTGAAAGCTCGGACTCGTCCTGGATGGCCCCAACGTCCTTGAGCTGATCCAGACAGTCGTTGATGGCTTCAGAATACTCAGTTACACGCTCCAGACCGCCCTTGTGCAGCAAATGAACCTGCTGGTCTTCAAGGGCAAACAAACGCCATTTCAGGGACGTCGATCCTAGATTTGCAACCAATATTTTCATGCACTGTATGACGCTCTTTTCCACCCATCCACCCTGTTAGTGGATGTAAAAACAGGCATTTATCCTTGGATTTACTGCTTCAACCAAGGTCCCAATCCGCTGAGTTCCTCGTGTGGACGCGGAATCACCTGCACGCTGACCACCTCGCCTACTTGGGAGGCAGCAGCAGCACCAGCGTCGGTGGCAGCTTTGACGGCTGCGACATCTCCCCGGAAAAACCCGGTGACGTAGCCAGAACCAATTTTTTCCCACCCCACCATGTCGACATTGGCCGCTTTGAGGGCGGCGTCACATGCTTCGAGCATGGCGCACAGGCCACGCGTTTCGATCATGCCAATTGCTTGATTTGCCATAAATAATTATCCTTTAAGATTCTTGATCGCTTTGACGGATTATTTCTTCGATCGAGGCACATCTACGAAGGCCTTCAAAAGGTCCTCATGCGGACGCGCCAGCAGGTGCGAACTAATCAGTTCCCCCACCCTGGCCGCTGCATTGGACCCGGCATCGACAGCCGCCTTCACGCTACCGACATCGCCCTGGGCCAGAACGGTGATCATACCCCCACCGATGGGGATGGTTTTGACAAGCCGCACGTTCGCGGCCTTGACCATGGCGTCGCTGGCTTCCACCGCGCCGACATAGCCCTTGGTTTCAATCATACCTAGTGCTTCACTCATAATGGTAATACGTTGGATTTATCGTTTTTTGGAAAATGGATGGTCATGTGATTCGAATGTGTTATTTGAGCAGCTCGCAGGAGGTGCTGGGGAGCAGGTTGCAGGCATTGCCTTCATCGGTATCGATGTGTACTTCCAGCTTGAAGCTGGGATCAACACGGACCAGCATACGCTCAAAGGTCGTGCTGCAGGCTCCAGCCACCCGCATCTTCATGAAATCGCCCTGCTTGACCTCATAAAATACAGCATCATCTGGGTGCATGTGGACGTGACGCAGAGCCCGGATCACTCCCTTGTCCATCTCAAAAAAGCCTTTTGGACCCATCAGCATGCCACCAGGGGTCCCCTCGATGTCACCTGAACTTTTCAGCGGAATATCGAATCCAAGGGCAACAGCATCGGTATAGGCCAACTCGACCTGGTTCAAAGTGCGGCAGGGCCCCAGAATGCGAAGGTTGGAAATCACACGGCTTCTCGGCCCGACAAGGGTCACCGTTTCCTTGGCAGCAAATTGCCCTTCCTGATAAAGTTCCTTGTGCACCGAGAGTTGATGGCCAGGACCAAAGAGCGCTTCCACTGCCTCCTGAGTCAGGTGGCAGTGCCGAGCACTGATATTGACCAACAAGGGATTCGGCGCCTGTGCCACGCGTGGTGTAGGTTGATCAAGACGCTGATAAACCGCCTGACGCACCCAATGCTCAACAACAGCTCGATGCGGGATGGTCGTTGGTTTGAACATAATTTTGATAGGCCATGCCAAATTCTACCAAACTTAGAATAAAGTCAAGTAATATTTATCAATATGTTCCATTTTCTTCCAAAATATCCATTTCAATCAACGCAACGTGGTGGAGCTCCACCTTTTTCTTGCCATAAGAATATTTCAATACACAACAATCTGACTCCCACGAATCGGTACCATTAAAGACTTTCAGAACATTTAAGTTGTCATTAAATTCTACAAGGTTGTTCCTGAGGCAATTTTGGTAGCTTATGGTTAACTATAAATACCGCCCAGATATAGATGGACTAAGAGCTATTGCAGTATCCATGGTGCTTCTCCACCATGCTGGATTAAGCTTTAGTGGAGGTTATGTAGGAGTTGATGTATTTTTTGTGATCTCAGGCTTCCTCATCACCGGTATCCTATTAAGGGAAGAATCCAAGGGAACATTTTCATTCAAGAACTTTTGGATGCGAAGAGTGCGACGCATCCTTCCAGCCGCCATCGTCATGGCGGGAATAGTCACTATAGCGGCTGGGTGGATCCTCATGCCGAATGACTTTATTAACTTGGGAAATTCAGTCATCGCCCAGCAACTTTTTTCCGCCAATATTTATTTTCGCGAAAACACGAGTTACTTCGACGGTCAGGCTTCCTTGATGCCCATGCTACATACTTGGTCCCTTGCAGTTGAGGAACAATTTTACCTGATTTACCCGTTCTTGCTGATCTTTTGCTGGAGGAAATCAAAAAAGACCACTGTTGTCACATTTTCTACCATCGCCGTGGCATCTCTTTGCTTGAGTCAATGAACCTTGGTCCCATACCCCGCAGCAACATTTTACCTCCTCCCCACCCGAGCCTGGGAATTTCTACTTGGTGGTTTGATATGCTTCCTTCCTGAACCGAAATATATCAGTAATCTGATGCGCGGGCAGATTTCAATAATATGTTTCCTAGCACTCATTGCCACTGCTCTTTGGTATACACCCGCCACTCAATTCCCGGGATTGAGCGCAACAATTCCGTGCGGTACAACGGGATTAATCATATATTTACACTCCTACGGCAGCACTTTCATCAAAAGAATGCTTTCAGCAAGAATCCTTGTTTTTACAGGGTTGATTTCCTACTCACTCTACCTTTGGCATTGGCCGATCTTGGCCTTCATCCGTTACCGAATCGGCGAGACCATTCCTTACCATATTGGCCTCGGGGCTTTATTTTTCTCATTTACCATCGCTTGCCTCTCCTGGAAATTCATTGAAGTCCCTATTCGAAAAGGGCATTTCTTGACACGTAAAGCAAACCTAATCGGAACTACGACTGCAGCGATGGGAATACTGATTTTCTCTGGATGGATGATCCGTCAGGATGGCTTTAAATGGCGTTTTAGAGAGAAGGTTCTAAATGTGATTTCGACGCCTTATGCAGGTCTCAACCATGGAGCAACAGGGAACCGGAAATCAGGTTGGATCCTCCCCAAAATTGGAGAACCCCAATCGTCCCCAAGTTTTCTACTTTGGGGAGATAGTTTTGCCAAGTGCATCTCTGAGCTTTGCGACACTGTCGCGAAAAAACATGGACATTCAGGATTTGATGCGGGAAAAGGTGGAACCCCACCAATTCCCGGAACATGGACCAAAACCGAACCCAGCTTGGAGTCACAAGAATACAATGAGTATGTATTGAATTATGCAGTCCATCATCAAATAAAACACCTTATCCTTTTTGCAGCCTGGGATCTTCACACGCGGGGCTTGTCTTTCCTCAGAGATCGCTACACAACCGAGCCATTTGAAGCATTCAAAAACGGATTTCATCGCCTTTTAGCCAAAGCAGAAGCGCACCAAATCCAGATCACCGTCATCTTGCAGCCCCCCTACCAGCACGTCGACGTCCCCACCGTATTGGGACGTCATATTGTCAATGGATCATCAAATGTGTGTTATGGGATTCACAAGGAGGATCACGATACTTTTCAACTTCAATCCAGGCAATTCTTTGAATCTCTAAAATCACGGATCGAGATCATCAACCCGTTGGAGACCTACTTTGCCGAAAACGACCGTAGCATCATCGGAAAAGCAGACCGCCCATTCTATTCAGATAGAGGCCACCCATCAGTTGAAGGGGCTCAATATTTCTTGGAAGATGCACTAGCCACATTATTTGCAGGTGGCGACATTTCCCCTCAACACTGATCAAGGATATTTCTTGCAGCAAAGGAATCGAGCGTTCTAATTTCTGATAGTTTTTGAACGTTTTTGAGTGACGATTGTTTGACAATTTGCAATGTTATCAGGTCGAGATGGGTTCGGACAACCCATCCATCGGAAACAAAAGTTCCAACGATAAAGACTCGTTCATCGGAAACACTCGCATGCAAGCTGAAGAACGTCAAAAACGCATTACAGATCACCTGCTCCAGGTCGAATTTGCTTCCTTGGATGAATTATCTGAACTGGTAGACGCATCCATTTCTACCGTGCGGCGCGACCTCACCCTGCTGGAGACCCGCGGACAACTCAAACGCACACATGGAGGTGCGCGCTTGATTCAGCCAAAGTCTGAGGAATTCATCTTTACCGAGCGGGATACACATGAGGCGGACGAGAAGGACCGTATAGGGAAAGCCTGTGCAGCGCATATCCCTGCCCACCAGAGCGTTATCATCGACGCGGGAACCACGGCCTACCACGTGGCGAAACACTTGGAGTCCAAATCCCCACAAATCATCACTAATTCCCTCCCTGTCGCAAATCTCTATGCCTCCAATGGCATGGTGGAAGTCATTCTGTCGGGAGGAGTGATTTATCCACGCCTGGGAGTCTTGGTCGGACCATTGGCCATCGAATCCTTTTCACGCATGCATGCTGACATCGCCATCATGGGTTCTGGCGGCATAACAGAAGAGGGCATTACCAACTCGCATAATTTACTCATTGATATCCAGAAGGAAATGATTCGAGCCGCGCGCCGGGTCATTTTTTGTCTCGACCACACCAAGTTTGGCAGAAAATCCATCTCGTTTCTCTGTGAACTGAACAAAGTCGATGCCATCCTTACCGATACTCGGGCCCCGCAAGCGATGCTTGATCGCTTGCGTATGGAAGGTATCGAAATCATCCAAACCCCTTAAAGGGAACTTCAGTTAAGGCCGTAAACACAAAAAATCCTTAAAAGCCCCTAAAAGCTATTGACGAACGAAGCAGTGATTCTTAGATTCACGTCCTCATCTGGGTTCCAGAGTAGCTCAATGGTAGAGCAATCGGCTGTTAACCGATCGGTTGTTGGTTCAAGTCCAACCTCTGGAGCCATTAATCCCTCAGTACACCGCTACTACTAGCGCATACTCCTTCAGTACACCGTTGACATGGTCTGCGCAGAATTTCGACCAACTCAAATTGCAGAGACAGAAAATCAACCTCAGAAACCTCTAGCCGAACACCATTCTCTGCAGGATTCCAAGAATTCTTGGAAAAGCAATTGGATATGCTCAGATGTCATTACAACTTCCTTCGACCTCATCGAGCCTTGGAATTTGGATCTGAAATTCACACTCCTGCGATGCAGGTCGCTAAAAGGAGATTATCCTTCCGAGATTTGTTCCCCTTCCTTTTACAAAAAATCTGGATAAGGCACTGGATTATAAATCGTATATTGAACGAGATTACATAAGCAACGCCCCTCGAATTCAAAATTGATGACGGAAGCACCAGCAGAGTTCGACGGGCGTTTTTCTTGAAACAACATATCAGAATGCTTATTTTCTCAGAATACTCAAAAAGCAAATTCCTATTAGTTAATACTATGGCTAAAGCATTCTCCATCCTGGTTCATCTTTGCTGCCTGCTGGTCTTCAATCAGCTCGCAGCCGGGGCCGATTGGCCCCAATTCCGCGGTACCAATTCTTCAGGTGTCGCTACTGGTACAACTCCACCGGTCGAGTTCGGCCCAGGCAAAAACGAACTTTGGCGCCTGCCAATAGGCGATGGTCATAGCTCACCGTGCATCGTTGGAAATTCGATCTTCCTGACAACTTACGACAAGACACAGCGACAGCTTGCTTTGGTCTGCATCGATAGATCCAAGGGTGCGATACGGTGGGAACGCGTTATACCATCTGGTCGAGGTTACGAGAACTGATCCACTTGAAAAGTTAGTCTGGACCAATAAAAAGGATCCAGACAATGAAAGGAATAAGATACTCAACCGAACAAAAGATCCGCATCCTGCGTGAAGCCGAGGGTAGTGGGAAAAAAATCCAGGATGTTTGCCGTGATCATCAGATCAGTGAACAAACTTTTTACCGTTGGAAACGTGAGTTTGGCATGCTTGAGATCTCTCAAGCCAAACAACTCAAGGAACTGAAGCGTGAAAATGCCAGACTCAAGCGTATGCTGGCCGATGAGATGCTCGGAAAGGAGCTATTAAAGGAAGCTCTTGAAAAAAAGTTATGAGCCCCGGGCACAAGCGTCAAATTGTCGAATCACTTGTAACCGGGGGACAATGTTCTGCTCGTGCTGCCTGTCGCCATTTTGAACTTCATCGCAGCACATTTGCCTATCAAGCCAAAGAGCCCGACGCCTGGTTGGCAAAACTCAAGGCGGCCTTGCGTCGTTTATCCAATCTTCACTCGGAATTTGGATATGCAAAGATCACCAGACTGCTCAAAAAGGAAGGATGGAAAGTTGGTACGCGCATGATCCAACGCTTGAGACATCAGTTAGGACTAGCAGTTCCAGCAAAGAAACTCAAAAGGCGGCGTCAGGGCCATTCCACAGGAGTCCCTACAAGAGCAAAGCACAAGGGGCATGTATGGACATGGGATTTTGTGCATGACACCACCATGCGGGGTGGCAAGCTGCGCATGCTAAACGTGATTGACGAGTATACTCGTGAGTGTCTTTGTGTTCATGTGGATCGCAGGATCAATGCGCGTAAGGTTAAAGGGATTCTCTCGGACTTGGTTGATGTCTATGGGGCTCCAGAACATATCAGAAGTGACAATGGATCGGAATTCATCGAAGAGGATCTGCGTAAATGGATCGCTGAGAATCATATTAAGACCCTCTACATTGATCCAGGCAGCCCATGGCAAAACGGTTTCATTGAAAGTTTCAATGCCCGCCTAAGGGAAGAATGTCTCAACCGTGAGCAAATGTGGACATTGACTGAGGCGCGCGTAGTGATTGAGGATTGGCGGTGGAAATACAACAACTTTCGTCCGCACCGTTCACTGGGCTACATCACACCCCTTGAATTTGCTCAGGAAGAAATAGAGGAAGAATCAAGTCAATGCAGGGACTCCGATCGGGCTATGCCCTCTCTACGGCCCAGCATTGACTTATTGTATGAAATTAAACAAGTATTGAACCCGTCCAGACTAACGCAAACTCTGGCCCAGTTTGAGTAACTCGACCAGAAGCAAACAATAAGGCATTTTTTGACAGTCCTCGGCAATTCATCGCCGATCAAGAGCAGGAGTATAGGCGCAAACACCCACCTCAAAACAAGCATCAAGGAGGAGTAGTCGCGAAGCCCCCGCAACGACATCATACGAAAAATCTAAATTCAACGCGGAAGAAAGCAAAACGAAGAAAACTGAGGGCATCAGATTTACGACCGATGAAACTCAAAAGATCCAACAACTACAACCCATCCGGGATTTCGTTTACCGATTTCATGAAGCAAAAAGGATTGTATTTTCCGACTAACTGCCGTCCTCCTTTTATTCGTATTGTATCTGGCGGAGGTGTAGACAGTAATCGCAGGAAGCACTGATCAAACTCCCCCCTTAATCAACCCCTTTTCCACGAGCGCGGCTCGGAGTTCATTGGCCAGGGTGATGACGCTGGCAAGGCCTGTTGCTACGGCCTGATCCGTTCCGGCCATCTCCCCAGTCGGCATGGTGCAATGGAATCCCTACTTGGCTAAGGCATCGGCCCCAATCCCAATCTCCCAAGAATACCCGCCAGCATGGCGTTTCAACGCCCCGTCGGCGGCGTTCCAGATCAAGTAGCCCGTCGGAATTGTCCCTGAAGCCGGCTCAACAGTCACTGCTACAGGCCGTATTTGTTTCCACGTCCCGGGAGTCCCTGCAACAGAGCAAATCCACTCCCCTCCCAGGACATCACGCCAGAACTCATCGGCTAGGTGATCCTCGGTTTTATCCCGAAATCGGCCTTTTGAGGATTGGCCCTTTGAAACACCGTTTATAGAAGAAATCAATGATAACACGCGCGATTTCTCCTACAAAAACTTGGTATACTCGCCCATCCCCATTTCATTTGGCTAAACTGGTTCCGTAAGCAGCGAAATGACGCAACTCATAAGGTTGATTTCCGCTTACCTCAGATCGAATGCCTGATTGGGTCGGCAACGAACACCCCGACGCCAACAAACTTTTCAGTCTTTTTGTCAACAAATTTGCCATTGTGCGGAATCACCATGTCGAATTACTTAACTCTGATTTTGCCGGAGGAACGTATAGCCTGCAGTGTTGACGGTTTGAGTTCATTCTGTCCACTCCCTTGAACACCTTTGCGAAAAAAGAACTCATCTTTATTCATAGGGTTTTTCGCTTCTTTGGCCTGTAGATTTTTAAAAGCCATGTGATCGACAGCGGCTTGCACCATATCATCTTTTGCTTCGATAGCAAACCATTGACAAACAGACCTTACCACTGAAAATGCATCTGCCAGCATCTCCTCGTAGGAGATCAACTGTATCTGGTGATCGGTATTATGTGCCTGTATGAAACTTTCGACGTGATGGACCCAATCAGGGAGTTTGCGCAGGCAAAAAGCATCTGGCCCGTCCGCCGCCTGTGCTCTGAGTCCTTCATAACGCAAATGAAAATGGTAGTAGGATACAAGGGCATCCTCCGGAGATCGAATGATGTAAATGTGCCTGACCTGACTGGATTGAGTTGGCTGAGGGAATTGCACGACTCGATCAAATGGTTCGTGCGTCTTGACGATCAGACCGGGAGTGCGAACCCTGGGATCCACATCGGCGATACGATTGGTATATAAGTCGGGTATGATTTGGTCCGGGTGAACAGGCAATTTGTTTTGCGTTTCGAAAGCGGACAGTTGAAGCAAAATATCGGCAATCAAATACCGCATCCAGGTGTTGCCTGAGCGAGGGTAAGAATGAACAAACAACAATGGATTCCCCGTTGTCAAATACTGATTGATAGCTTGCAGGTTTGCTTGGGTATGTTGCATGGTAGTTTCAGGTAAAGAGATTAACTCATCATGCCCCGGCTTGACGAGTTCTTTAATTCTGCAGAAATTGCAAATCATCAAAGTATTTAGCCAAGGAATGGAGGTCCGATTTTCAGCTCCAACCCTTATGAAAGTTTACTGATTGTTGAAATCCGAGATTGTTGGATTGATCTGGCACCCTCGGTCTTCGCAAAACAAATGCCCCCTGGTCGAGGTTACGAGAACTGATCCACTTGAAAAGTTAGCCTGGATCAATAAAAAGGATCCAGACGATGAAAGGAATAAGATACTCAACCGAACAGAAGATTCGTATCCTGCGTGAAGCAGAGGGTACCGGGCAAACAATCGAAGATGTTTGTCGCGGTCATCAGATCAGTGAACAAACCTTCTACCGTTGGAAGCGTGAGTTTGGCATGCTTGAGATCTCTCAAGCCAAACAACTCAAGGAACAACAACGTGAAAATGCCAGACTCAAGCGTATGCTGGCCGATGAGATGCTTGGAAAAGAACTTTTAAGGGAGGCTCTCGAAAAAAAGTTATGAGCCCCGGTCACAAGCGTCAAATTGTCGAATCACTTGTAGCTGGGGGACAGTTCTACCCGTGCTGCCTGCCGTCATTTTGAACTTCATCGCAGCACATTTGCCTATCAGCCCAAAGAGCCGAATGCCTGGCTGGCAAAACTCAAGGCGGCCTTGCGCCGTTTATCCAATCTCCATGTGGAATTTGGGTATGAAAAAGTCACCCGACTGCTCAAAAGGGAAGGGTGGAAAGTTGGCACACGTATGATCCAACGCTTGAGACGGCAGCTAGGATTAGCAGTTCGAGCAAAGAAACCTAAAAAGCAGCGTCAGGGCCATTCCACAGGACTTCCTACAAAGGCAACCCACAAGGGGCATGTCTGGACATGGGATTTCGTACATGACACCACCATACGGGGCGGCAAGCTTCGCATGCTAAACGTGATTGACGAGTATACTCGCGAGTGCCTCTGTATTCATGTGGATCGCAGGATCAATGCGCAAAAGGTGAAAAGGATTCTGTCGGACTTGGTTGATGTCTACGGGGCTCCAGAACATATCAGAAGTGACAATGGATCGGAGTTTATTGAAAAGGATCTCCGAAAATGGATCACCAAGAATCATATTAAGACCCTCTAGATTGATCCAGGCAGCCCATGGCAAAACGGTTTCATTGAAAGTTTCAATGCCCGCCTAAGGGAAGAATGTCTCAACCGTGAGCAAATGTGGACATTGACTGAGGCGCGCGTAGTGATTGAGGATTGGCGATGGAAATACAACAACTTTCGTCCGCACCGTTCACTGGGCTACATCACACCCCTTGAATTTGCTCAGGAAGAAATAGAGGAAGAA
>JAAZXX010000489.1 GCA_014239995.1 Verrucomicrobiia bacterium | reverse complement strand
GGTTGTCACCCACGCCAGTTTGACACCCGGCAACTCGTCTTCCTCGATGGACCAAACCACCTTTCCCTTCACGTCCACTTCAAGCACATTGTGTCCGCCTCCATTTCCAATCAGAGTATTTCCATTCTTGAGACGCATCGCACCATAGACTTCACCCCCAGTGACAAACTCCCAAACGACCTTGCCTTGGCGATCATACTCCCGCACCGCCTGGTCTGCCTCGTGACAAACGAGGTAATGGCCATTATCAAGTTTACGGGCCATACGGGTGTCACGATGTGGGTTAGGATGATCCACCTGCAGTCCAATGCTCCGATGAATTACCCCGTCACGATCCACCTCAATGATACGGGCCGGACCACTTTCGGCGATCATGGTCAGGCCATTGGGTAACCGTTGAAATGCGTGTACTTCCACTCGACGCCCTTGATTGCCATTCATGGAGGCTGCATCGTAGCTCCAGATGATTTCCTTGTTGGGCGTCATTTCAAGAAGACTTGTCCATCCCGTCTGGAAAAGGATGTTCCCATTGGGAAGAACGTGCAAATCATGGATATCTTGGATCGGATACTCCCATTCCACTTGCCCCCATTCATCAACGATAGCAATGCGTTTACGGGTGTAATCACCTCCCAAAATGCGGCGTTTGCGCAGTGCAGTCTGCTCCGGTGGATCGTAACCCTCCGAAGGGGAGCCATCAGCATCTAGTCTGCCTACGGTCCAAAGCAAGCCCCGGCTCACCATGTCGAGATAGATGGGAGACTCCATGGTCTCATTGTGATGACCCAATGTCGTTGTGAAAACACGCGCGTCACCCAGATGATTGAGCCAGACACATACGTGATCTTTCTGCGTATCCTTCCCAAAGGCCTTCGCCAACGGGATAGCGTCAGGCCACATTTTCTCTATTTTATAAAGTTCACCGTTGGGAGTATGCCAAACAGGCGGAAAGGTCTTCATGACCGGATGATTGGGCCGAAGGTTTTCAACGTCCAGTGGTCGATGCCCTTCATGGCTGGTGGATCGTGCTCCCATCAAAGAACGCCAGGCATCGGTTTTAGCAGCACGATAACTATGCAAAGAACAGTGCACGAAAACAGCTGGGATGCCCTGACGCGTATGGGTCGCAACAATCGACTCCAACCAGGTGACATCCTTCACACCACCAAAACACTCATTGTGAACCACCACATCATAGCCCTTTGCCCAGTCTGGGTTATCGTAAAAAGGAATTTTGATATCCCGCGATGTGCCTCCTTGGTTCACCAGCGTCCATTCCACATGGGCTCGGGAGGAAATACCCTCGGATAGGATAAGGTTCTGATTGGGGTAATCATGACAGCAGCCACCCGCAATCATGAGGGCCCTGATGGGCCCGGATGCAGCCGAGAATGCCTGGATACAGGATACAAGGACACATAGAAGCGTGGAGATCCTTGAAAACAAGTGGTGACTGGTGCGTGCCAATGGTAAATATGTATTCATGCCGAGATCGATGAGTTAGCTACTTATGAAGTTATAGGATCTGTCTGATTTGAAAACCCTTTTTTAAGAATAGACCTGGTGGTTTTGGTCTTACGGGTTTCCACCCGCTGAAAAGAATAATGATCTGGCTACCTCCATCGAATATTTTTGTCGCCACCATACCCCAACTCCACTTAGAACACCGTCATGGATGATTATCGCCAACTTAAGAAACATTTCCATGAAACCGGATACCTCCATCGAGCCATTTCCCTTCTGGACTGGGACCATGAAACCTACTTACCAGCCAAAGGAGTTCCATTTCGAGCCGATCAACAGGCGTTTCTCAGCCGACTTGCTCATGAACGGTTAACCTCCAACCGCGTTGCTGATCTCATCGCCTCCTGCGAATCCAACAGCACCGCAATGAATGCCACTCAACAGGCGAACATTCGAGCCTGGCGACGCGATCGTGATCGAGCCGTGAAATTGCCCACTGATTTTGTCGAACATTTTGAAAAAACATGTGCCTTGGGAAAGGCTGCTTGGACCGAGGCACGTCGAACAAGTCAGTTTGAACTCTTCGCCAGTCATCTGGAACAATTGGTGGAGCTTTCGCGAAAAAAAGCGGATTATTACGGATACAAGGAACATCCTTATGATGCCCTGATGGATGAATACGAACCTGGATGCACCAATAGAATACTCACGCCCATCTTCGAACAGCTCAAGCAATCCATCGTCAGTTGGTTGCCTTATGGAATCGAAAAAACAAATCAGATTCCAAGCAATCTTCTCGAAAGCAATTACCCCATCCAAGATCAGGCAAAATTCAACACCATGGTCGCACGAGCCATGGGATTCGATTTTCAATCGGGACGTATTGACACCACCACACACCCTTTCTGCACGGATCTTGGGCCTCATGATGTGCGCTTGACCACACGTTATGAACTCAAGGATTTCGCTGTTTCCCTCTACAGTGTCCTACATGAGGCCGGACATGGTCTATATGAGCAGGGCTTTTGTCCTGAACATGCCGGAACTCCGATGGCAGAGGCTGTTTCCCTGGGAATACATGAATCTCAATCAAGGCTTTGGGAAAACAAAGTGGGGCGCGCTCCTGAATTCTGGTCGGAATGGTATGGAAAAGCATGTCAGTGCTTGCCCTCTCTTAAGCCTTTTTCACCAGAGGAAATCACCATGGCCGTCAATCGGGTGAGTCCTTCATTCATTCGAGTGGAAGCCGATGAGGTTACTTACGATCTGCACATTATTCTGCGATTCGAATTGGAAAAATTATTAATTTCTGGCGACTTGCCCGTGAAGGATGTGCCCAAGGTCTGGAACGCACGATTCAAAGAAATGTTCGGCATAGAGGTACCGGATGATACCCACGGTTGCTTGCAGGACATTCACTGGAGCATGGGCGGCTTCGGTTATTTTCCCACCTACACACTCGGCAACCTGCATTCGGCTCAATTGTATGCCGCGGCAGAAAAAACCCTGGGACACCGTATTCATTTGCTTCAAGACGGATGCTACACTCCCCTACTGGATTGGCTGCGATCAAATGTACACCAACACGGTCGCAGGCATGAACCGGCGACCTTGATACGCGAGGCAACGGGACAAGACATCCAAGCAAGCTTTCACGGCGAATATTTAAAAAAACGACTTGAGGCCATTGGGGTTTGATAAGCTCCCTCTCCCTGAACACGTCTACCATTCTCACCTGAGGCCACCAGGTGAAAATGGCAAGCCATCCGATCAACAGGCGAAAAAAATCTCATCGAAGGTAAATTTCCATGATCTCCAAACGTTCAGGAAATGCCATCCTCTTAAGCAGAAAGGAGAACAAAAACAGGGGATGCTTCAACAAGCAATGTCGAGACAATCTCTGCGTATCAGAACATTCTGAGCGTAAATGAGATGGGTAAGATGACTGTTGAAAAACAAAACGAAAACACGAAATTCAGGCCCAGCATCCATCTGCACACCATCCTCGTGTCCACGGATTTCTCCCTGGAATCGTTTCGGGCCAATCCAGGGTTAATCCTGTTACTCATGGCCGACTAGATATCGAGGTCTCGCGGCTTCCGGAACCCCGAC
>JAAZXX010000488.1 GCA_014239995.1 Verrucomicrobiia bacterium | reverse complement strand
CCCCTGGTAATTGCCCTGCAAGAACACCCCCTGTCCTCCGTGTGGACTTGTCTTGCGCAAGCGAAAAGCACTGACATCCGGTGTGATGTAAAGACTGCCTTGTGCTGGAATGACTGTGCCGGGCCTGAACGTATGTCGCACGGCTCCAGAGAGGACCCACCCAGAAAGGTCAAAGGCAAAATGATTGGAATTGTTCAGTTGGATGAATTCCTCGTTTTGTCGACCCGATTTTGGATTGAAATCAATGGTGCCAAATGAAAGCGTGGCTTCCATCGGTTGAGAATCAGGAATGGCTTCTCGGTTGATATGGGCTTGCATCTCGAATAAAAATTTGCGGCGACCGGGAAGGTGCTGAGAAAGGATACGTTCTGCTTCAGTGCGCATGCGGTTACGATTGCCCCAACTTCCCCAGCGCGCATGATCAAGATCTGCATCGGATGTGCGTGTTTCTCTGGGATCCATGGCATCGAGCATCTGATGGATGCGCGCCTCAATGATCAGCTTTTCTGTGCTTGTGTTCGGTGATTGTAACAACTGATCCATGATCGTTCTAAGGCGTCGAAGAACCATGGAACGGAATGGAGGTGCATCGAAAATGAGCTCATACAGTCGATTGGAAGGCTTGCCTTGCTGAGTCCGGTTGTAGAAATCCAGTTCGTTATTCTGAAACAAGGTGTCGGTGAAGTATCCTTTCGCATCCAGCCAGTTTCTTCCCCAGGAGAGATCCACGTCCCAAGGGAGAAGCGACCACTCTCCTGAGGCTTCACTGTCTCGATACAGGTAATAATTCTTGTGACCGTGGTCTTGGCTGCTGCATAAGGCAAGGGCTGCAAAATAGCTGATCGTCTGGGGTAGATCGATGATGTCCCAGGCGTCGAGCGTGCGGCGACGGAGCGATCGATTTTCACTGAGAGTGGATACCAATTCCTGAAGATCTCGGGTGTTTTCATGTCGACGTGTTTTCTTTTCATTGCCGCCTGCATTGCCGAGGTTGTTGTACATTTTGTAGAGGGCACCCTGCGGGTCGAGCCCGATCCTTTCCAGCCAGCGATCATCACCATCCTCCATCATATCCGCGATACTGAAAAACCTGGCATTCCGCTGTACTCTAACCTGAAACGAAAAGTGCCCGTGACTGCCAGCTCTCCTGATCATTTCATACGCCAGCGTATTCCTGAGTTTGGCCTTGTCACCCCAATTGGTCATGAGTCTGATATCCTTGACTCTGCGTTCTCCCAATCGGTAGCGAAAATAATGGTCGGCGGTGAAATCCAGGTTATAGCTTTTCTTGGGAAATCCGCGCGAACTTTGGCCATGGAGGCTGATACGGACGTTATCATACAGTTCGTTTCCATAATAGAGTGCGGCTCCCGTGCCAGATGAAGTATCTGCACTCGAGACGTTCTCCACGAAAAGTTGTACCAGTGGTAAAGCCGAATTGATGGATGGATCAGCCACTACCGTTCCTTGATAGGCTTCTGAATCGCGCCTGTTGGAATACAAGGGCCAGCGGGATTTGTGGTCCTCGGTATCCACTGCCGTGATGTAGTACCTTATCAGTTGGCCCGCGGATGTTGCACTTGATGGAATGGTGGCGTTCCACACCTGATCCCCTGCAACGGAGTCACCGTTGCTGCCATCGTCGTGCATCTTTATCGTGACTGTGGATCCGAATTGAATGCGGTAATGCAAGTGAATCCTTTGCAATGGTGCAAAGGCACTACTGGCCTTAACCCTTATGGTCATGTCCTGATTCTCTGTCGGCTGATCTGGATGATGGACGAGGTCCGAAAGGATGGGACCCATGTCCGCTGCTCCTGCTCCGTTGGGTTCACCGGGCGAGGGTTGGAGGAAGTAGCGGCCTGTATCCGTTGATTTTCCAAGGCGCGTTGCTTTCAGCTCAGTATTGAGGAGAAAGTCCGTATTATCTTTGTCAATGTTCAGGCCCTGCAGTGCAAGTACATTGTTCCCGCTTACCAGGGCACTCATCCCTGCATGAAGATCCAGCTTTCTCCAGTTCGTGGCCTCCATGTCCGGTTGGCGCTGAGTGGCGCTTGCATCCCAGGTGAGTTGATCGGGAGCATGGAGGCTGCCGACACGAATTCCGTTGATCCACGCCACCAATCCATCATCAAAGCGTGCCATCAAAAAGAGCTGATCCAAGTTCGAGGGATCTTCAATTTCAAACGGGAATCGAAGATAAACGGAGCTATTGATTCCCAACATCCTTTCTTGAATATCCGTGGCCAGATGGGGTTGATAATGCACGGCTGCTTGACGGGTGAAAAGACGACCGACTTCTTCCGAGGACAATGCTCTTTTCCAGAAGGACACTTCGTCAATCTGTCCCGAGAACCCGTTTCCCCTGGCATCAAAAACACCGCCACCTCCCACGTTAAAGTTGAATTCAGAGCGTCCATAGTTATCACCTCCTCCGGGTGCGGTGGCCTTGCGTATCCCGTCGACATAGATTTCAAGACTTTTCCCGCTACCCACCGTGGTGATGTGGTGCCATTCCCCTGTTCGATGAGGATAACGTAACTCGACACTTCCCGAGGGAGACCAGAGTTGAAGGGTGCTGTTGTTGATAAAACCAAATTCGACTGCATCATTTTGACCCCAAAGCCCTGTTCGGTTGCTTTGGCTGCGGTTTGGTCGAATCCACCCTGCCATCGTGAAGGCTTCACGATCGTTCAGCAGACTTCTGGGTCCCCGGACATGACTCGTAACCCCCTCGAAGGAGGGGGCGTGATTCTCCGGTTCCATACCGGAGGTGGCAGGTGGTCTTGGCCCTGCCCTGCCCAGTTTTAGGTCGCCTTCGTAGCGACCCTGACCGTTCTCTGCCATGCTTCCCAGATTGGCTGCCAGCGATCCCTGGGTTTCATTCAATCGCCAGTAAAGGCTGGGTTTTGTGGCCAGGACCCTCTCGGCATAGGAGTCCTCCGCGGTGTCCTGCAATCCAGTATCGTATCCAATACCATTGATGGCAGGCAACCATGTGCCGTCGTCAAAGCCGGTGTGTGTCCATTTCTCACCAAGGAGACCGTCTTCAGGAACCAGCATCTTGCCCTCTGCCCCTTCAGTAACCAGTTTTATGGTTTCTTGGTGCATGCCGAACCCGTAGGAAACATCCCTGAACTGCCTTGGATAGGATGGTGCAAAGGCATGTTCCATCGCCGACTGGTTAGGTGGAGCAAGCATGAGGAACTCTCCTTCATCCGAGAGCCTGAAGTTGGTGTGTAATGGGGCTTGAGGATCGCGTCGGTCCTTGCCCGAGGCAAAGACTACAAGGTAACCCTTAGGGGCGATTTGTATCCTTGGAAAAACCCATTGACGCGGATCCCCAGCATCATCAGTCAGACTCCAACCCTCCAGTTGCTCAGGTTTGTTGCCAAGGTTCACCAATTCAATCCAGTCCTCGTGGAATCCTTCCTCGTCGGTCAGGCCCGAGTTGTTTGAGGCTGAAAATTCACTGATTTGAACTTGGCCACAGATGCTCACAGCCAGACTTGAAATCAAAGTGACGAGACTGGCGATTCCTCGGAAGAGGCGCGTGATATATGGCAACAGGCAATCGATGATGTTCATGGATGGAGTCT
>JAAZXX010000487.1 GCA_014239995.1 Verrucomicrobiia bacterium | reverse complement strand
TTTCTTGAGAGATAAGGCTCTCTGAATGGCCTCTTGAGTATGTTCATGACTACAGGCACTGACCCTTCCTGCGAGGGTGCCGTCGTAGGGGTTTTCGACATCAATGTAGGATTTTTCTCGAACAGGTTGTCCGGAAAGATAACACGGATAGTTGGCAGACATGGTGTGTGACAGAATCGTTGTTTAGGCCTGTAGTCCGTTGATCGAAAAATCAAAGATCTGGAAATTCCGGGGATCCCCAATAATTTTCCGTTTGTAAGCGTGTTTCAATGGATGTGAAAAAATGAAGGGTACCATTTCCTCGTAACGTCCCCCGTGTGATCTAAGCCCTACCTTCAGAGCGCTCAGGTCGTGGTCCGCGGGAGTGCGACCGATAACGACGTCCCTGCCGGACATGACCACAAGATCGCCGAGACGATCCGCGGGGAGTTGTAGTTTAGAAGCAGCTGTCTCCTTGTCGTATACCTCCGTGATACCTTGGCGCTGTTGACACCACTGGGCGATTGCATCTGGAGCAGTTCCCTTGGGGGTGTGGATGACGGCAAAGGATCCAAGGGCTCCGTGATGCACGACATAAGGGTCGGTGATGGGAAGTATGACCGAAAACCCATTCCCAAATGCATGGGTCAACTCCGTCTGCAGATAAATGACATTCGGATTTCCATCTACCGTCTGTTTAGCGTTCATGCCATGGTCTGCTGTAATACCAACACGGGCTCCAAGGGCAAGAAGCAGACCGATCTGGGTGTCCAGTTGACGATAGAACTCAATGGATTCTGGTTGTTCAGGCTCGTAGGTATGCTGCATGTAGTCCGTGGTCGAAAGATAAAGAAAATCCGAACGCCCTGAGCGTAGAAGTGCCACACCTGCTTCCAGAACGTAGACACTTGCCTCGCCGCTGTATATATGTGGGGTTGGCTTGCCCACCATGGTTTCAACGTCCTCAATACCATGTTTTTCCAGTGTCGCCTGGTTGGCTTTCTCAGTGGAAAACGCGATGCCATCCAGTTCGTGGGCGAAAATATCGCGTAGCTTCTCCTTTGCGGTGACGACCCCGACTTGCCTGCCAGCTTTGGCTGCGATTGACATGATCGTATGACTGCGAAGGAAACGTGCTGAATTCATCATGACTTCTTCCCCGGAATCTGGGTCAAGGAAGAAGTTGCCGCAAATTCCATGGACCGAAGGAGGGCATCCCGTGACAATCGAGGCGTTGTTCACGTTGGTAAAGGAGGGAAGTGCACTTCTGGCTTGAGCGCGATGACCGTTGAGACTCATCTTCTTGACATTCGGCATGGCATCCCGTGCCAGTGCTGCGTCCAGATAGGCATCAGCGGAGCCATCCAGACATACAACCACCACCGGAGATGCTGGCATGTGATACTCTATTTCATTGGCTTGGAACGTAACCTCCTTAGGTAATGCCGTGTTCATGTGGTCATAGACTAGGACCCTGATGGGGCTTAAGGCAATGTGAATTCAGCATGAACTTGCAATTTGCCCTTTATGGAGGCACCCTGGACATTGTGCGGAGTGCTTTAATCACTGGTGGGGCTGGATTTATAGGTTCGAACCTGGCCTTGGAGCTACAGGCTCGGTATCCCGAGGCTTGGGTTGTGATTGTCGATGATTTTCGTTCGGGAGACTTCCGTAATCTTGAAGGTTTTCATGGTGACTGCATCGCTTCTCCTCTCCAGGATCTTCAGGCTTCGGTTCGCTTCAAGGATGTGACTTTTGATGCCATCTTTCATCTCGCTTCAATTACAGACACCACAGACCACGATCGGCTGCGACAAGTGAGGGATAACGTAGAGGGCTTCCGGCAAATCATTGAATGGGCCATGAGGGATCAAACCCCGGTTATTTACGCCTCATCGGCTGCGACTTACGGGCATGCTGATTCCGTAATGCATGAGTCAACGCCCCCTTCACCTCAAAACGCATATGCCTTCAGCAAGGTTCAATTGGATAACCTTGCAGTGCATTATCTCCAGCAAAACCCTGCCTGGAGGATCGTTGGTTTAAGGTATTTTAACGTTTACGGCCCGCGTGAGGCCCACAAGGGTCACGCTTCAAGTATGATTTATCAGCTCTACAGGCAAATGGTGCAGGGTAACAATCCCCGCATTTTCACCGATGGCGAGCAAAGGCGAGATTTTGTCTACATCAAGGATGTGGTGGATGCCACATTATCTGCAGTAGAGGCCTCCAAGTCGGGTATCTACAACATTGGCTCTGGAACATCTGCCTCGTTCAACGATGTGGTGGCCATTTTGAACAGTGCGTTGGAACTGAGCATGGCTGCGGCATATTTTGACAATCCGCATCCCTTTTACCAGAACTTTACTCAGGCCGATATCTCTGCAGCGAATGAGATGGTGGGATACCGACCCGCCTTTGATCTTCAATCCGGAATCACCGACTACCTGGGATGGCTTGAAAATGGTAAGCAAGGTGACCGGACTATGTGATTGAAAGGATCTTTAAACATGCCTGCTACCACCCCCCACGCCGCATCTTCCGAACATCTTGAAAAATTGAAGAATCAAAAAAACACCTTCTGGAAGCGCCGATGGGTCTACGCATCCTGCTTCGTGTCATTGATCCTCCTGACAGGCTATGGCTACCTGGCCAGCGCCTCGTTTGTACGCACCTTCCTCATTCCCATGGCTGAAGAAAGCATGGCTGCCGATATGGAGGTGGAAGAGATTGCCTTCAGTCCATTCAAGGGTATCTCGATGAAAGGTTTGAATCTCTCATCACGCGATGGGGACCCTCTGATATCCCTTGAAAGCGTCACTATCCGTTACAGCCTGCCTTCACTTTTGGGCGGGACCATTCGCATGGAAGAACTGCAGGTGGTCGGGACGAGCTTCACCGTTGTGGAAAAACCAGATGGCTCGAGTCAGATATCCCAATGGCTGGAGACCATTCCCTCGGGTTCAGACAGCCCGCTGCCGATTCTGGAACTTAAGAAAATCTCAATCGAGGAAGCCCACTTGGCATACCGGCAGGAACAGGTTGATGGCACTCAGAAGGAGTTCGAAATGGAACTGGACTCATGCCGAATTTCCAACTTTGGACAGGATGCATCCGGTACCCTGAACCTCCAATCAGTCATGCGTTTTCGAGCATCAGGCGACACAAAGGACAATGAGGTCGTTCCATTCATTGCCACGGATTTCTCCATGGTCGGGGACTTCAGCATCGATAAGTCACTTCTTCCTGCTGCATTGGACTTTTCAGGCGCACTGAAGACCCATGCCGTCCGTGCTCCTTACGCTGATCTTGACGGACTTGACGGACTCTGGACCTTCGCCCTTGAACCTGGTGGGATGATGGATGCAAGTCTTGTCATGAACCGCAATGGAGTTTCTGCCGGCAAAATGCAAATCACGGGGCCTCTTCAATTATCACCTGCTGAGGGTCGCCTTGAGATTTCCCTGAACGACCTGACTAAGGAAAGCCTGATGCTGGGTTCAAGCATCATTGGACATCCATACAAGGCAGATGGATTGAATGCAGAATACACCGTCGATATCACCAATGCGGGGAGTGCTGTTTCTATTCAGGGGCTCTTGGATCTAAGAGGATTTTCCGTGGCAAATGGAGG
>JAAZXX010000486.1 GCA_014239995.1 Verrucomicrobiia bacterium | reverse complement strand
TGTTGGAGTGTTCAACTCGTATACCGTTGGGATGGAATCCCTGAAAGGCAAAGTAGCTCTGGTTGTGGGTGGTAGCTCAGGCATTGGGCTTGGAATCGGTATGGCTCTGGCCCGCGAGACCGCAAAGGTGGTTCTTGTGGCCCGCACCGAGGCCAAGCTTAAAGCGGTTCAGCAACAAGCCGGACATGAGATTGGGTTCCATGTGAAATCCTGCGACGTGACGCATCGTCAGGACTTTCAATCGACAGTGGATTGGGTGCAGGAAACCCTGGGACCAGTGGAAATCCTTGTATACAGCGCTGGTATGAACGTTCCTAAACGTACCTTTGCCGAAATGGACCCCGAATGCATGGACCAGGTCATGGATGTCAACGCAATCGGTGCCTACAACAGCATGCGCGCTGTGCTGCCCTCCATGCGCGAACGCAGGCAGGGATTGATCATCAACGTCGTCTCCCTGGCAGGACTGAGAGCCATGCAGCTTGCGGGTCTTCCCTACTGTGCCTCGAAGTTTGCCCAGAGTGCGATTGGGACTTACGCCAATCTCGAAGCCTTGCCGGATGGGGTGCGCGTGACCAATATTTATCCCGGTGAAACCGAGACTCCCATTCTGGATCAACGCCCCATACCTCCATCAGCTGAACAGCGTGCCTGTATGCTGCAGCCAGATGACATTGCCGAGATGGTGCTTACCATCGCAAAGTTGCCATCTCGTGCAACCGTGCCCGAGCTGGTCATTACCCCAAGACACATGCCCTACGTTTAAAATATGTCCACTCAGCATCAGCCTGCCATGCATCGTCGCCGATTCATGCGGCAATTAAGCGCCACGGCAATGGCTTTGCCCTTGTTATCCCAGGGCCAAAGGTCCTCTCGAGGCAAGCGTCTGGGGGTTTCCATTGCCTCTTACCGGCGTGGTAGGCATTTTTTCAGCGAGGGATACCCGGCCTGGCAAAATGCGTTGGATGTGCTTGAGCA
Organism: Verrucomicrobiia bacterium; assembly: GCA_014239995.1. Lineage (GTDB taxonomy): Bacteria > Verrucomicrobiota > Verrucomicrobiia > Limisphaerales > AAA164-E04 > AAA164-E04. The sequence continues at coordinate 2,637 of JAAZXX010000486.1, read as the reverse complement.
CTGCAAGAGCCTTGATGCAGGCTGCCTTCAGATTGGGGTAAGAGGATGGACGCGTGACTTTGCTGGTCAAGTGCGTGCACGCAGGGAAGCACTCGACATACGCCTTGAGGGGCAGGTATCCCTGCCACGCAATGCATCCGAGCTTGAAGGTTTTGATGCGACTGTGCGCCACGCAAAGGAGGCTGGTGCGAGGATTCTCAGGACGGTTTGCCTTGGGGGGCGGCGTTACGAGACTTTCAAGTCCCTGGAGGCATGGCACACCTTTCGAAAGCAGTCCTGGGACGCACTGGTCATGGCTGAACGCATTGTAAGTAAGTATGGTGTTCGACTCGCTGTAGAAAATCACAAGGACTGGAGGATGAGCGAGCAACTCGACCTCCTTGAGCGTTTGAGTTCAGCATCGGTGGGGGTTTGTTTTGATTTTGGTAACAATCTTTCATTGTTGGAGGACCCTCATGTCCAGCTGAAGGCTTTGGCTCCCTACGTCATGACAACTCACCTCAAGGACATGGGTGTCCAGGAGTATGAGGGTGGATTTCTGCTGAGCGAAGTGCCCCTGGGTGAGGGAATGTTGGATTTGAAAGCGTTATGTCATACTTGCGAACAGTCTTTTCCTGAGGTTCAGTTCAATCTTGAAATGATTACACGTGATCCACTTAAAATCCCTGTATGGACGGATGCCTATTGGATCACCATGCAGGCATTGCGTGCATCGGAGCTCGCAAAGATCATGGCTCTGGTCAAGAAGCGTGCTTCCAAAAAGCCATTACCCACGGTGAGTGACAAAACCAAGGAAGAGCAACTTGCCTATGAAGAGGCGAATGTACGTGCCTGCTTCCGTTACGCGCAGACGCAGCTTGGCTTGTGAAACATCATAAATGACATGAAACATACCCTAGAGAAACTACCCGGTATCAATCAATTTCAACTGACTGGCCAAACCGCGATCATCACAGGTGGCAGCAAGGGGCTTGGCCAGGCGATGGCTGCTGGGCTTGCTTCGGCAGGGGCCAATCTGATGCTGGTCAGTCGGCATCTGGAGGAGGCAGAAGCTGCCGCCAATGATCTGGCCGATGTCTATGGGGTAGAGGCGATGGGTTATCAGTGCGATGTGAGGGAGCAAACCCAAACGGAAGCCATGGTGCTCAAGGCGATCGAACGTTTTGCACGTGTCGATATCCTTGTCAACAGTGCCGGGATTAATATTCGAGGATCCATTGACACGTTGAGTGCCGATGACTTCAAGCAGGTTATGGATGTGAATGTGAATGGAACCTGGCTGGCTTCCAGGGCGGTGGCTCCGGTCATGAAGCAGGCACAATATGGTCGCATCATCAACCTTGCCAGTGCGCTCGGTTTGGTGGGCTTAGCCAATCGAACGCCCTATGCCTCCAGCAAGGGAGCCGTGGTGCAGATGACCCGGGCACTTGCTCTTGAGTTGGCGGATCATGGTATCACGGTCAACGCGATTTGCCCCGGCCCTTTTTTGACCGAGATGAACCTGCCCATCGCAAATACCGAGGAGGGAAAGCAGTTCATCGTGGGTGCAACAGCCCTTAAGCGTTGGGGCAGACTGGAGGAGATTCAGGGTGTCGCCATTTTTCTTTCCAGCCCGGGAGCCAGCTACGTCACCGGGAGCATGCTCCCGGTGGATGGTGGATGGACGGCCCAATAAAATCAGGGCCAGGAAGAGGAACCCCCACCTGTTCATCATCCCTTATAAAATGCGGTAACAAGGGTGCCACCAAACCTGTTTGCTATCGCCTTACCTCCGCTTTTCCAGCATGGTAACCAAATTTAAGGCGACTGCCGTTAAGGACAAGTTTTCCCAAAAAAAAGTCTTTTTTATTGTCTTCATCCATGCACCTGATACTGACAAAAACATTCCCGCCGCCTCCGGTTTTTCGTATTATCCCAGAGATGACATTGGCGGTGATTTCTATTTTTGAAGGCGTACCACGGTGTATGATTTTTCGCCGTCCATCGACGAGGAGTTCTGCTTGAAAGGTTTGTTTGGGTTCCCCGGATACTTCAAGGATCACGTATTCTAATTTGTCGGAATGGGGTTTGAAATCGGGTGACTCCACCATCAGTGGCACATTTCGGGAAGCAGCGCTGGTGCAACCCGTCAAGCTTGGAAAGGACAGACTCGAAATAATACAGATAAGGTAAATGACTTTCTTCATGGCAAAGCATCTTTTGAGACAGAGTGCGGATGGTTGAGGTATTGATGCACCCAGTTTCCTGTTAGGCGGTCATCATGTCTTCCGGGGGGGGAGATGCCAATGCCAGTTGGTTTGTTTGTTCATACGGTAAAACATCTTTATATGGTGCGTTTCATTGGGCGACGGCAATCACCTTCGCACCCTTCAAATGTCGTGGAAAGCATGTTTTTACCCATGAACAACCCTAGCCTAGAAACGGCGCTTGGCTTGGTGTGAAACCAAAGTGGGGAGCATGAAGCTTTCAAACTGGGTGGTGCTGTGTATTGCAGGATCAGGCGGTTTCATGACTGAGCTTTGATCTGAGTGTGTCCTTTTCAAGGCTGCATTCAAAAAACAACATCCCTGGTGTTCCTTTTGATCGCTTCGTTGGAGAATATGTGAACAAGTCTCTCTCTTTTTTCATACAATCTTC
>JAAZXX010000485.1 GCA_014239995.1 Verrucomicrobiia bacterium | reverse complement strand
AGTTCCGCCGAGCGGCAGGTGGCGCTCGGTGTATGGATGAGTCGTTCGACGGACGGTGGACTGACATGGACCGGCCGCTACGACTCGCAGGTCAACTCACCACACGGACCGATCGAGTTGTCCGATGGTCGGCTCTACTACAATTCCCGCTCTCATTGGAACGCGAAGAAACCACCACTGCGGAGACGCGAGGCCTGGAGCCACGATGGCGGCGCAACATGGAGCGGCTGGGGGGTCGTTGAGATCCTGCCGGATGGACCACAGGACACGAACTATGGTTGCTTTGCAGGACTTGTCCGTCTACCGATCGCCGGCCGAGACATCCTCCTCTACAGCAACTCTGATAGCCCTGCCGGGCGCAAACGCGGCACGATATGGGTCAGCTTTGACGGTGGCAAAACGTGGCCATTGAAGAAGCTGGTTTGGAAAGACCCGTTTCAATATTCTTCCCTTTTCGCGGGACGCCCGGGTACGACAAGTGAAGGCTGGATCTACCTCCACTTTGAGGGCCAGCTTCCCCAGACACACGTCGCACGGTTTAATCTCTCCTGGCTCATGGAAGGCTCGCCGACAGGTGAGGGAACGGTCCCCGGAATCCGGAGTCTGTAACATTCAAGCAAACACGGGTTCGACCGGCACTCGCATCCGCGTATGATGGCCATCACGCCATTGCCAACCGGGCGGGGGTTGCTAATCTGCGTTGTTGCCCAGGAGGAACCCTGCCATCCAGGAGACCATCTGGACAAATTTCCCAGCACCAAAGGCGAACGGACAGAAAATACCGCACCTCCATTCAAGGCAAATTTCAAGGCTCCCATCAACGTTGTTTTTTGGTGGACATTCAGTGTTTTATAGATCTCACTGAGCTGATAGCCAAAGGATCGACGGTGTTGTGATCGACAGCAGCATGAAAGGCTTCATCCGTTCCAAGCCCGGTGCGAATCGCCGCATGCTGCGCAATTGCCCGGTCGCCGCCAGCCTGGGCCTTGGGACAGGAGCTATTGGAGCAGCGCCGAAACCACTAGAACCAGCCTGTCGAATGGCTATTGAATCTCAAGTAAGGTCATCTCATCAAAAATAGATAGCGTCGCCGAGAATGCATCAAGCCATTTGAGGGTCATCCACCCGGGCGTGGGCTTACTGCGGAGTAAATCGCGAATTTGAAAAAGAGACACAAAAAACGGGAGAATAATATCAAAAAAACAATGAACGACTCGAACCATTCCAACGACTACATGCTGATCAAGCATTACTGGATGCTGGGTATCCTGATGATTCCAGCACTGCTCTCTGCCCAAACAACCCGCCAGGAAAACTCCCTCCTGGGGATCACTCATGAAAATGTGGCTTATGGAGATCACGCCAACCAGGTGATCGACTTCTGGAAAGCAGACGTGGACGGGCCAGCACCCCTGGTGATCTTTATTCACGGAGGAGGCTTTAGAGGGGGCTCCCACGACAAGGTTCAAGAAAAGGTGGTGCAACAATACCTCAATGCGGGCATTCATCACGCCTCCATCGAGTATCGCTTTCTTCAACACGCCCGATTTCCAGCTCCACACGACGACTGCGTTCGTGCGTTGCAGTTTATCCGCAGCAAGGCAAATGACTGGGGAATCGATAAATCTCGCATTGCAGGCTATGGCGGTTCGGCCGGTGCACAACTCGTTGCCTACCTCGCCTGGGGAGACGATTTTGCTGACCCGGACAGTGACGATCCGATCTCCATGGAATCATCGCGATTGACGGCAGTAGCTCCCAATGGCGGACAATCGACCCTGGACCTGGATTGGTGGGTCGAGCATATTCCAGGCTACAAAAAAGCGTTCCACCGCCAGGTGGAACGCGGAGATCTTTCCATGATCGAACAGAGGGCCCTCCTGCATGAACTCTCAATCATCAATCATATCAGCCCGGATGATGCACCCACCTTCATGAGCTACGGGATGGATCCTGAGGATCCCATTCCCAATGATCCCAAACGCGCCCGAGGTTGGTCCATTCACCACGTCCGTTTCGGTCTGGTCATGGAGAAAAAACTGCGACAAGAGGGCGTGGAAGTATTCCTCAAGCATCCCCAGGTGAAACTACCCTTCGCAAACGCTGTCGATTTCCTGATACACCACTTGCAAAAATAAGACACTGCAACTTGCTGAGATCCAATTTGCAGATCAGGCATGAGCAAGTCTGAGAAGAAATTTCAATAGAGTGGCTGGCGTGGATGATTCTGATTCCATCTGCGATCGACGCGCACTCCTCATACCCCCATCCACTGAAGGACACTGGGGGACCAAGCTTGCAACGAAACAAAAACAGGGAATGAAGGACGAGGGACCTCAAGCGGCGAGGAACATGGACAAAAAAAACAAAAACACCTTCTGGCGAAGGCGTGTCCGCATATGGCGCGCAGGAACACACCCAAGATGGCCCAACAAAAATGGGGCAAAAAGAGCACCATTACAATCCTCCCTCATGGGAGTCCCAATTGAGGCTCGAAATATTGAAGCGCATGCCTTAGTAAAGAAACATATCTCATGAATCGAAAAACCTCATTTTTGACTGTCGTTCTGCTTTTTGGAGCCGCTTTACTGACACAAGCCGACGAAAAGCCCAACATTGTTTTCTTCATAGCCGACGACGTGTCCCAGGAGGATTTCGGCTGCTACGGCCATCCGAGCCTCAAGACACCCCACACGGACGCCATGGCCGCCGCGGGCATGCGTTTTGACAATGCCTATCTAACAACCAGCAGTTGCAGCCCCAGCCGTTGCAGCATCATCACCGGTCGTTACCCACACAACACCGGGGCGCCGGAACTTCATGTAAAATTGCCGGACGCCCAGATCCGCTTTCCCGAACTGCTGCGGCAAGCAGGCTACTACACGGTACTCTCCGGCAAGAATCACATGTTCGGGAACAAGGATCGCTCCTTTGACCAGATCACCGGTGGGGGAGGTCCTGGCAAGGAAGAAGACTGGGTAAAACACGCACAGGACCGCCCCAAGGACAAACCTTTCTTCTTCTGGTTTGCCGCCAGTGACGCGCATCGAGGCTGGAGCCAGAACGAGCATGCGCCTGTTTACAGCAGGGACGACATCGTCGTGCCTCCCTACCTGGTGGACACGGAAACAACCCGTGTAGACCTCACCGGTTACTACCACGAAGTGAGCCGCTTCGATCACTACATCGGAGAGGTGACAGCAGAATTAAGGAAACAAGGGGTTCTGGAAAACACCATGATCGTCATCGCAGCGGACAATGGAAGGCCTTTCCCGCGCTGCAAATCGCGCCTGTATGACAGTGGTATCAAGACCCCGTGGATTGTCCACTTTCCTCGCCTGATCCACACCCCGGCGGTGAGCAGGAGCCTCGTCAGCGTGATCGACCTGAGCGCCACCTGCCTGGAACTGGCGGGAATCGATCAACCGGAATGCATCCAGGGGCAAAGCTTTGTCCCGATCCTCAAGGATGCGAAAGCCGAGGTGCGACAGATGGTTTTTTCCGAACACAACTGGCACGTCTACAAGAACCACGAACGCATGATACGTTTCGGGGACTTCGTCTACATCAAGAACAACTACCCAGATCAGCCCAACCTCTGCTACGAATCTGACACCCATTATCCTGCC
>JAAZXX010000484.1 GCA_014239995.1 Verrucomicrobiia bacterium | reverse complement strand
TTGGCCCGTTCCTCGCCCCCGGGCTGGGGTTCATCCTCAGGGGGCATCTCTGCCATGCTGACCGCCTCACCGGCAAGGCGTACCTGTTCGATGACTTCCAGGAAATCCTCCTGCTCCTCCATGGCCTCAAGGTTCAGCTTGCCCTTTGATTTTTCCTCACCGTGGCATCGAAAACAGTGCTTTTGCATCAGGGTTCTGGCCTGATCGAGGCTTACCGAGATCACCCTGCTTTCCGGCCTTGCTTCCTTTTTGGCAATGGCTGGCAAAACCGGGGTGAGGTTCAAATAATCCAAGCCGTAAAGGTATCCCCTGTCGCCATACTTGCGTGCATCCGCATGGGCTCCGGTCAATTGAACATGGAGATGATGGATGCCCGCCTCGAGCTGAAAGACCCCCAGGGAACGTAGCGGAGCCAAACCGACCTGTGGCGCATAGAGGTCCAATGCAGGCTCGACGATCTGCTGGTCGAGTTTCACTTCAAAGATCCCGTAGTCCGGGGCCATGGTCCATTGCATCTCCAGGGTATATTTGCCGCCCTCCATGAGTTCGAACTCAAGCGAACTTTCCTCACCCACAAGACCATCCCAGAGCAGGTGACTGTCTCCATGCCACCCTGGCCCGAAGTGAGACATGTCCTGGGGCCGCGTGTTACCTTGCGAACGCAGCAGTTCAGCCTCAAGCAAGCCCATGGCCTGGGCCTGGACAGGCCTTCGGACGGCATGATATCCCCATCGATCGCCCCCATGGACAGGCCTTGAAAGGAGGACTGCGAAAAGTATGCACAGGGGCATGACTCCTGAGATATGACTTTTAAGTTCGGATCGCATGAGCAGTGAGAGTGCATTTGTTGATCCTCAGACGGGAAATGTCAATACCTGACATGCACTCCAAGCCTCAGCGATACCCTCCGGGCCGGGGGAAACGGATACCTGAGGTGATTTCTTCCCCGGTGCAGGAAGCCACTACCTGGGACGACGCCCACGTGGAGGCGGCATGGCTTCCATCATACGCACAATCCAGGCCTGGACCTCCGCCTGGCTGCAGTTTCCATCACCATCTCTGTCGGCATCGACGGACCACTTCGCAGCCGCAGCACGAAGCTCGGCTGCCGTGATCTCCCGGTTACCATCTGCATCGCTTGCGTAACTGAAGGCCCGGGCCATGAGGACGTGCATTCCCATGGGGCGCTGTCCACCACGCCCCGGTCGGCGCCCGGCACGGTTCGGACGCTGACTGGACCCTTCACCCATCAAGTTCTCAAAACCTTGCACGAGCCCCGGGCGATCGACAGCAGGAGCGTCTCCGAGCCAGCGGGCATGAAGCTGCGTCCAGACGTCCTGAAACCGCCTGGCTGTCAGGCTGGCATCCGGTGAAGAGGATGCCAGGATTTTTTCAGCCACACGCCGGGCCAGGTCAGGACGATTCACCACGGCTTGACCAGGGCCCATGCCGGGCCGACGACGTCCTGCACCACCGGGACGTCCCCCGCGGGAACGCATGAGGAGCGCAGTGCGCTCAGGGGTGTCACCATACTGAGCCTGTGCCTTGACAAGTTCCGATTGCAAATGACGCAGACGTGCCTTGTTTTCATTCCTTTCAGAGACGTCGTTCAGCTCATGTGGATCGTTTTCCAGGTCATAGAGGGCGGCCCGGCCCTCCCTGGGACGGTAAAACAGTTTCCAGCGTTCATCGCGGAGGGTACGCTGATCATCCATATAGGCGGTAAAGAGATAATCGCGCACCTTATCCTCCCTGCCGTGGATGATTCCCTCCAGACTGGATCCTTCCACCGAGTCAGGGACTTCCAACCCACCCAGCCGACACAGTGTCGGGTAGATATCATGCAGGTAAACGAGCGCATCGGATGTGCCCCTGGGAATACCTGCACCACTGACAATGATTTGAACCCGTGAAGTATGCTCATAGGCATTGTGCTTTCCGTTTTGGCCATGACTTCCCATGGCCATACCGTGATCGGTGGCTAACACGATGATGGTTTTCTCCGCCAGTCCACTTTGTTCAAGTGCCTCAAGCACCCGCCCGATGTGGTGGTCCAGATGTGAAACCAATCCATAATAACTGGCGTATGCACGTTGCGCCTCCGTTAATGAGGTATTCGCCCGTCGCCCCCCGCGTCGAACACCCCGTGGAGTGGCATCCATAGCTGGTTCAGCCAGCCCGGGACGCAGCGCAACATGGTTCGGTGGAAGGGTGATGCCTGAAGGCTCATACATCGTCCCCCACTTACCGGGTGGTGTCACCGGGGAATGGGGTGCCGTGAAGGGAATGTAGCAGAAAAAAGGTTGGGCCAGGGTGGAGGGTCTCTGGAGGAACGCAATGGCAGCATCGGCAAAGAGAACCGTGGAAAAGGTATCGCCTGCATCATATGGCACCATCAGGCCATCAACCATCCGCTGCACGGGCACCTGAACATGGGATCGAGCGGCACCCCCGAAAAAAACAGCATCGGCCTCCTGGAAACATCGCTCAAAGGCATCCTTTCCGTTATGCCATTTCCCGGTCGCAAAGGTGCGGTATCCAGCCCCCTGAAAGACCTGTGGCATCAGTGTACCCGAGTCCAGCTGCAAGGGGGCCCGGAAAAGGGGTTTACCACTCATCAGCATCGCACGGCTGGGCAGGCAGGTGGCAGGGGTCATGCTTCCCTGGATGTAGGCACGGTTGAAAACAAAACCTCCACGAATCATGTGATCCATGTTTGGCGTTCGTATATCAGGATTTCCAAGGGCACCAAAGGCATCCGGTCGTTGATCGTCCGTGTAGATGAAAAGGATATTGGGACGCGCCACGCCTGCCATGGCGCTGCAGGCAAGCAGCGCGCATAGGCATGCCGCAACGTTAAGCTTCAAGACGCGTGTGAGTATGGAATTTTCGAACTGGAATAGGATGTGCATGATATGAAGCGTGCATCTCCCCATTTCGAGCCAAGCACTCCAAAACCAGTTTGAAACCGGAGCCTGGAACGGATGTGGATGGATGATGGTTTGTATGGTTTGTATGGTTTTGAGCTCTTCAGCAAGCGTGACCTTGTTATGTTAGACGTCATCAAGCCGGGAGGAGTTACAACAAAGTCTCTGGAAAACGCACTGCCCGCGGTGAGACCGTGTCTACGGAAACTTCGCGATATGGTAACATCCATGGGAAAGCCAAGGTTCAATCGACCGAGCGATAATCCGAAATGCATGGTCCCGGGCAGGGGGACATCGGAAAGTATCCGTTCCTGGTTGATCGAGGATCCGACACCAAAAGCGTTGACAGTGCTGCGACAGCCCCGAAAATCATTGCGATATGCTCAATGGAAAAATCGATCTCCGCAGTGACACCATCACTCCTCCAGACGCAGGGATGAGGCAGGCCATGGCTGAAGCTGTCGTCGGGGACGATGTCCTGGGTGACGACCCTACCGTCCAGGCACTGGAGCACCATGTTGCCGAGCTGCTGGGCAAGGATAAAGCCCTCTTCGTACCCTCGGGAACCATGGCCAACCAATTGGCCATACGCACACAAACCCGACCTGGTGACGCCATGATCCTGGAAGCCCACGCTCATATTGATTGCTACGAGTCGGGAGCACCCGCCGCATTGGCCGGGGTGCATACCAGGCGGGTGACTGGAGACCG
>JAAZXX010000483.1 GCA_014239995.1 Verrucomicrobiia bacterium | reverse complement strand
ACGCACGCGGTGACGCGTCGGCGAGAAAGGCATCAATCTCGCGCGGAGTCGGCGGTAGACCGGTGAGGTCGAAGCTCACCCGCCGAAGCAGCGTCTCCCTATCCGCACGCGGCGAGGGTTGCAGCCCGGCCCGCTGCAGCTTGGCCAGGACGAATCGGTCAATCGCGCCGCTTGGCCAGGCGGAATTGTTGGCCGGAGGAATTGTTGGCCGATTGGGCGAGATGAACGCCCAATGTTTCTCCCACTTGGCGCCCTGTGAAATCCACGCGCGAAGTGTCTCGATGTCGCTTGACGTCAACGCCCGGCCGGAATCCACCGGTGGCATCCGCTCCTCCGGATCGGCGTGGGTGATGCGCTTGAACAACTCACTCCCGCTTGGCTTGCCGGCGGTAATGATCGCCTGGCCGGGCGCGCCGGTATCGAGCCGCAGGTCGGCCTTGCGCTTGGCCGCATCCGGGCCGTGGCACTCGAAACAGTTCTCCGAAAGAATCGGCCGAATATCGCGATTGAACAGCACCGGCTCCCGCGCAACCACCGAGTTGGCCAAGAGCCACGCGGCAAGCAGCAGCACGCGCAAAAATGAGTTGTTCCCAGAGTAAGCCAAGCGGCGAAAAAGATTAAGCCCGGCGCGGCGCTTGGCCAAGCGCCTTCTCCCTCATCCGGCCTACGGCCACCTTCTCACTGAGTGAGAAGAAATCCCACTGCTCCGTTCGTATTGATTCGCGTCCATTCGCGGTTCAAAAAACCGCTTGGCCAAGCAGAAGAAAAAAATGGTGGGTCGGGTGGGACTCGAACCCACAGCCAACGGCTTAAAAGGCCGCTGCTCTACCATTGAGCTACCAACCCAACGATCCGGGTTTGCCCCGGAAGCGGGCGCAAAGTAATCGCCCCCATCCGTGACGGCAAGTTTAATGCCTCGCCCCATTCGGCTTTTCTCGAGTGGCGACTGGATTGAGGCAGATTAGTTGACGTGCCGCGCAGGTTGGATAACCCCGACTTGAAACTGCTCGTTTAACGGGTTTTATCGGTTCAAGGCCAGATCACCATTCAGGCCGTGGGCGAACTCAGGAATCCCCTCTTGAGACGGTTGAGCTTGAACTTGTCCTATGACCTGATCCATTGGCAGGCGCAGGATTTACAACTCCCAACGAATCTGCCTTTGAACTATCCTATGCTCAGGATATGCAGTTCATCAGGGTGAAACGAGTCAGAGATTAAGGGGAACCGTCAGATTGATTTTTCAGCCCAATCAATCGAAAATAAGCGCCTCAAACTCGGGGTGTTTAATTGAAGGCGTTAATGTTTAATGAGCTAAACGCTTTATCTTCTTGGTGCGCCAGATCGTTCCTGATGCCACAACCAGTCTGCTTTGGCTCCGGCACCCTTGGGAGACCAACTGCGACCGAAGGTTATGTTGCTCTTCATCTCGTGGTTCCATTTCTTGATTTCGGAATGACCATCCGCAAAGCCGTACCCGCAGGCGTTGTTGTGCATTGTTCCAGGCAGATCCACATAACTCGGGTTGGGGGTAGTCATGTTAGTGAAAAAGCAGCCGTCGTTCATGCTGTCGGGATGCTCATCGACCACCACCCATTTGTTGGATGGATCAGTAATGTCGCCCTCCTTGAGGTAAATCTGATGAAAGTTGGGGCCATACCAAAGCTTGCCATTACCATCTCCCATGTTGGAGTTCATCGAGAAGGTCCGTATTCGCTTTGACCACCCCTTCTTTTTTTGTGTCATGCTGACGTATTTGTCTGCCGGGCAGTAAACCAGGTTTTGACTGTTTCCCTGATAGGCTGCCAGTTTGGCATAACGTGGATCCGTGACGTGGAGCACATTGGTGTTGTCGGGACGCAGGCCCCAATCCAGCCAGCCCATGATCCATTGAGAGTATCGGGAGCGGGCATTGTTGCTTTGAGCCTCGCCTCCATGGGTGTTGTGTACCAAGTTACCGTCGTAATCCCCGGAATAAGAGATCCAAGCCAGCATCAATTGCTTACTGTTGCTGAGACATGAGATGCCGGTTGCCTTGCTCTTGGCCTTGGCCAAAGCGGGTAGGAGCATCCCGGCCAGAATGGCGATGATTGCAATGACAACCAAGAGTTCGATAAGGGTAAACGCCTGTTTAGATTTTTTTTTCATAGCGAAAAGTTTATAACGCGCCTTCAATCTGACAAAATCTAGGTCGGCAGACAAGCAATTGTTGGGCGTTGTCATAACTCCATGAAAATGTCCTGGGACTCGATTAAAATTTCCTCATGGCTGCGGGCGGCGATAGCCGCCCTTTGCTGGCATGGAGACATTAACAATCTACTGGACCTTGATCAACCGATAAAACCGTTGTCTGCCGGGGGTGGCATCAAAATGATCAACCGCGTACTCGCCTTTACCATCGGCGTTGCATTGCTCCACACCACCAACGACCTGCCATACGTTTAGGTCGTCTGACTTCTCAACAACAAATTTCAGGTTGGGGGCACCGCTGATCTGCAGCCTGGGCCCGGTGTCAGCCTGCATGATGACATCCAAAAACCGGAGCGGAGTTTTGTCCTCGGGGATCTCATCATCAACTTTGACATTCTCCAGGGTCTCACGGATTTCATTCAGGGACGCTCCAGACCTACCCGTGTTGCGCAAGCCCTGGCCGTAGGATGGCCAAGGGGCATCAAAATCCAAGGTGATCCCGGTCTGGACCATGAAGAGGAGGCCGCTTTCAGTTCCAAAAAACACCCTGCCGTCACCAAGAATGGCACTGGAGGAAAAAGTGATTCCAGCCGGATCCCCTTCCGCACTCAACGGCATGAAATCCCAAAGGATGTCCCCTTCCCTGCTCAACGCAAAAAAACTGTCATTGGTGCAACCAAGGAAAATGGAACCGTCCCTGGCAAGTGTCGGTGAAATGGATTGAGCCCAGGAATCTCCCGGTATTTTCAGTAGCGGGTTAGCTGCTCCCTCGGCAGCGCCAAAGTTCCAGACCTGCTGATCATCACTGGCGAGAATGGCATTATTTTCCCGGTCAATAACCGGCGACCTCCATATCTTATAAAATGTTTTCCTTTTCCACTTTAGAGTGCAGTCGGGTGCCAGACAGTGAAGAACCCCGTCCTGGCTCAGGTCACCAAAATAAACGTTCCCTTTCCCATCTATGGCAGCACGAGCGGCAACCGGGCTCGCCTCATAAATTTTTCCATGCCGTTTTGCAATGTTGCCCTGATCAACCACCCCATGAAATTTCCCATCCAGATCACCGAAATAAATAACGTCATTACTCGAGATTACCGGGGAAGCAAGAATGGGGCCTGTGTTGCTATTGAAACGCCACTTTTCCTCCCCGGTTTCCGGACTCACTGCATAGAGGTTGCCGTCTAACCAACCGAAATAAATTGTGTTGTCCTTGCCAATGACCGGTGAGGGCGAGATGACTGCAAAATCATCGGAAAGAATTCGTCTGTAATAATCGATCCGAAAGTCTTCATCATTCATCAAATTATCCCAGGATTTTTCCGGTGAAAACTCCCAGGCTACATCCCCGGTTTCCGGGTCAAGGCAATACAGTTCTCCCTGTTGGGAAATGACATAGACCCTGCCGCGATTGCCGATTGCCGGGGAACCCTCGATGGACGAATCGACTTGCGTGTGCC
>JAAZXX010000482.1 GCA_014239995.1 Verrucomicrobiia bacterium | reverse complement strand
TTTAACATTTCATATGATCATTTAAATGTAAAAAAGCACAAAAAAACAGTTCCAAATAGGTTCATCAACAAATTTCTCATAAAATAGTTGTAAAAACAATCAACTTTTAATAATATACGATTTAAGACAACTAATTTCTAATATTATAGTTGTAAAAACAATCAATAATATTAGAAAATTTATTTAAACAAAACGGTGAAATTTTTCCCACTGAAATGAATCGATGGGAGGTATTCATCGCCGCCTTGGTCCTGGATAGAGACCAGATGGGAGCGATCATGAGTGATATTGCCCAGCATTGGGCTGAAACACGCAGCCTGACCACGAAGATTTTAATCCTGTGGTTCATTTTTTCGATAGGAATCTTTTTTTTCGCGAGTACCCTTAACTCATTTACATTCTTTGGGTGGCCCTTCGGCTTTTACATGGCCGCACAAGGATCACTTGGCATCTTTGTTGTCCTGATCGTGGTGTTAAACACCATGCAGGAGAAGATTGATGAAAAATATGGTTTAGCAGAAGACGAATAAGGAGAGAAGATATGGAACAAGAAAAAAAGCCCTTTATTGAAATGCTGCCCAAAGTTTATGGACTGTACACGGGTGGTTTCATTGCCTTCATCATCTTGATGGCAATCCTTGAACAGATGGGTTTAGGTGCCGAGACGATTGGAATTCTGTTCATCGCATTTACCGTTGTGGTTTATGCGGGAATCGGCTGGCTTTCCAGGACGATGCAGGTGGAAGCCTATTACGTGGCAGGACGTCAGGTTCCAGCCTTGTTCAATGGGATGGCTACGGCAGCGGACTGGATGTCCGGAGCTTCTTTTGTCGCAATGGCCGGCGGGATTTATTTTGGCGGTCATGGATATCTCGCCTTTTTGGTGGGTTGGACCGGAGGCTATGTTTTGGTGGCTTCTCTGATGGCACCTTATCTGCGTAAATTCGGCTGCTATACGGTACCGGATTTTATTGGAACCCGTTATGGAGGAAATCTGGCACGGTTGTTTGGCGTGATCGTGTTGGTCGTGGCGTCCTTCACATACGTGACAGCACAGATCAATGCTACCGGAACGATTGCTTCCAGGGCCCTACAGATTCCTTTTGAAGTTGGCGTCTGGTTCGGATTATTCGGAATTTTGCTCTGCTCTATGCTCGGTGGGATGAGGGCTGTCACCTGGACTCAGGTTGCTCAGTACATCGTCCTGATTATTGCTTATCTTATCCCGGTTATCTGGATGTCCAACAAACAGGATTTCGGACTCATCCCGCAACTAGTCTATGGTGATGCGGTGCAAAGAGTCACGGAACTGGAGCAGTTGCATCAGGTGGGGGTACTCAAACCGACGGAGTCTTTTGCCGGCCTCAAGGCGTTGACTGTTCCATTCGTGGCGGCCGGCGGTGTAATGGAGGCCTGGAAATTCGTGACCCTTGCTTTCTGTATGATGGCCGGTACGGCGTCTCTTCCGCACATTCTGATGCGTTACTTCACGACCCCATCGGTTAAGAGTGCGAGACGTTCAGTGGCATGGTCATTGTTTTTCATATTCCTTCTGTATTTCACCGCACCAGCTCTGGCGACCTTTACCAAGCTTCAGATCCTTGATCCGAACCTGGCATCAGGAATTATTGGTAAAGCAATTGCCGAAGTGAATGCCCTCGATTGGATCCAGAAATGGAGTTCGGTCGGGTTTCTGGCAATATCCGACAGCAACGGGGATGGTCTCCTGCAAATCAACGAGTTCTTTATGCGTGGGGATATCGTGGTCCTGGCGACCCCTGAGATAGCGGGACTTCCATATGTAATTTCAGGACTGGTTGCGGCGGGTGGAATGGCAGCTGCGATGTCGACAGCCGATGGCTTGCTACTGGCAATTGCCAATGCTCTTTCCCATGACCTTTACTACAAGATCATCGATCCAACTGCAGAAACCGCCAAAAGGTTGGTTGCTGCACGTATCCTGCTGGTTGTCCTTGGAGCCGCAGGTTCCTTTGTTGCAAGTCTGAAATTGACCAGCATCCTTGGTGCGGTCGCCTGGGCATTCGACTTTGCCATGTCAGGATTGTTCTTTCCTCTGATTCTGGGTGTTTGGTGGAAACGGGCCAATCGCCAGGGAGCCGTAGCAGGAATGCTTTTGGGATTCCTTTCGGGAACCTGGTATCTCTATATGGTGCGATGGGGAGGAATGGATCCATGGTTGGGTATTGATCACCTCCGATTTGGGATCATAGGCTGTTCTGTTAACCTTGTGACCATGATTGTGGTCAGCCTTGCCACCGAAGAACCTGATGAAGCAACCCAGAAGATGGTTGATGAAGTCAGATATCCGAAGGGTGATACCGTTCTTTCGGCATCTCACTGATCCTGTAAGCTTGATTTTCCCCGGGGTTCTTGCCCCGGGGAATTATTAACTCCTTAGATGAAGTTGTATTGATGGACCCTGTGTCGGAAGTTTTTCCGCTTTGGGTCATTGCCTTGGATTATGTCTCCGGGGTAGTGATGTGGACACTGATCGGACGAACGGCGATGGGTTTTTTCCTTCCTGAAGATTCGCCCTTTTTCTTCATGCGTTTCTTTGTCCGCTCCACCAATCCTTTGCTACGTTTTGTTGCACCAATCACTCCCGGCTTTCTCTTGCCTGCTCTGATTCCGCTCTATGTCGCCTGGTTTTTTTACATGCTGCGGTTTTACTTGATGCCATGGTTGCTGGGTTACACGGTGATGGGGATGCTTTCATTTCCGCTTGAGAGTGAAATTGCAGGGTTGATTTACCGGGCCCTCTCTCCTCAGTGAATCCTGTTACAGGAACAGAATTTTTGAGTTTTCCTGAATAACTTCATTTTCCTTGTCAAGAACAATTTAATCTCGCTTAACTTGTCATAAATTGTAAAATAAATTGCAATTTATGTAAGCAAGTCATTTTACGAATGCACTTCACTTATAAAAACGAACAGCTTTTTCTGTTAGCAATCTTAGTCATGAAAATGGTATGACTGAATACAAACCTCCGGCACTGCCGATAAAATCAGACGGATCAATCAGCGAAATCTGGTTGGTGGATGATTCACGGAGCATCGAGCTGCCATACTATGACAACAGGGTTCAGGCAGGCTTTCCCTCTCCGGCCGAGGATCATCTGGAGCAGAGGCTTGACCTGAACACGCTGGTGATTGACAATCCAAGCGCCACTTTTTTCGTACGTGTGGCCGGAGAGTCGATGAGAGAAATAGGCATTACTGACGGAGACATCCTGATCGTGGACCGCAGTATTGAAAGCTGGGGAAACCGCATTGTGGTGGCTGTGATTGATTCCGAATTTACAATTAAGCGTTTTACCACACAAAATGAAACGGTAGTTCTGGAAGCAGAAAATCCGGACTATCCGGCAATTAAAATTACGCCTGAAATGGATTTCTCTGTCTGGGGAGTGGTTAGCTGGACCTTAAAAAAACTATGATTGCCCTGATTGACTGCAATAATTTTTATGCGTCCTGTGAACAGGTTTTTCAGCCCCAACTGGCGGGAAAGCCGCTGGTTGTGCTTTCCAACAATGACGGCAATGTCATTGCCCGCTCCAGTGAAGCAAAGAAACTGGGTATTGGAATGGGGGTGCTGACCGGCAGTGTCCGTGGATTTGTCCGGAGT
>JAAZXX010000481.1 GCA_014239995.1 Verrucomicrobiia bacterium | reverse complement strand
AAGGAGAAAGGCGTGTATATAGGTGTGCGCTTCTGCCTTTGTTATAATGCATGAACGCAAATTTTCATAAGACTTCCTACCCCTTTAAAGTGATGGTGGTAATATGAGATCAGTAGGAGATGAAAAAACGGGTGGTGAACGTGCCTTAACCCGAATAGGTGCGGCATGGTGTTGTTGTCTTCAAGGCAAAAAGAGCAATGAGGTGCGCAGGCATGTCTGATCGCAAGAAATCATATTCCGAGCGCGGTCACGCACATACCACTCGGATCACGCACTGGATGGTTGCCTTGGCTTTTTTTATCCTGAGCATGACGGGTTACCTGATCCTGATGGTGCATCCCAGGCTCTACTGGGGTGAGGTTGGAAACGCGCTAACCGAGGCGTTCATGGAGCTCCCAATCAGCAGGAATTATCAGCATGGCGGCTGGGCGGAACCTGTCCCCTTTGACGATACTGGTGTTTCTCCTGTCAGTCGTGTCCGGGATTATGAAATTTTTAATCAAAATGGCTGGGCCCGTAGCCTGCACTTTCTGGGAGCCTGGTTGCTGGTGACTGCAGGGTTGGTCTACCTGCTGCATGGAACGATAAGTGGACATTTTCGGCATCATCTTCTTGCCTCAGTTCATCCTCGAACCGCGAGAGGCCTTCTTCAGGACCTGAAAAACCACATGGCCCTGAAGATACGTCCTGCGAGCGGGGGACCTCAGTACGGGTGCCTGCAGAAACTGACTTATCTTGTGGTTGTTTTTATAATGATGCCACTGGCCGTGGTGACGGGGTTTGCCATGTCGCCGGCGATCACGGCAGAATATCCGTTTTTATCCGACATGTTTGGAGGTTTTCAATCTGCTCGTACCATTCATTTTTTTGTCTCCGTGGCCTTGGTCCTGTTTGTGATTATCCACGTTTTAATGGTGGTCATGTCCGGATTTCGAGCGCAGATCCGTGCAATGACAGTCGGGAAATGATATCATGGAAAAACCTTTGATCAGTCGTAGGCAAGCGGTGGCAGGAGGTCTCTCAACTCTGGGAGGTTTTCTGCTTCCCGGTTGTAGTAAGGCCTTGCCGCCCACTTACGGAAATATTCTGCGCATGGGTGATGTGTTGACTTACCTTGCTCACCGAAATCTCCTCTCGGGAAAAAGTTTGGCCAGAGAGTATCAAACCTCTGACATCAGTTCTTTCCCAGCCATCGGAACAGTGGATCCGAGTATTCCGAGTATTCATCCAGAGCATTCCAGTGACCCAGAGGAACGGCGGATCCGGGAGGAAAAGATGCGTTTATGCAAGGAATTTGAAGGCCTCAAGCAGGATGCTTTCTCCAATTGGCAACTCGAAATAAAGGGGCTTGTTGCCAGAAAAGGATTTTATTCCATGACGGATCTCAAGCGGTTTCCATTCCGTCGACAGATTACCAAGCACGTTTGTGAGGAGGGGTGGTCCGCCATTGCCGAATGGACAGGTGTTACTTTGGCGCGTGTGCTTGCCACAGTGGGAACCCATCCAAGTGCTCGGTTTGTTCACTTTTACTCCTACGACGGGTATGCCAACAGCATCGACATGGTCGATGCGCTGCATCCACAGACCCTTCTTGCCTACGCAATGAATGGGCGTGACTTACCCTTAGCTCATGGTGCCCCATTGCGCCTCAGGGTCGAAACACAGCTTGGTTACACCAGCATGAAATACATACGAGCCATCAAGATCTCCGACCAATTTGAAGATCATGGGAAACAGGGGCTCATCCAAAATGGATGGTCCTGGTATGCGGGCATATAAGGCCAGATTGAGACAGCGATTTTGCCCATGAAAATCACCTTGAAAGGTTCGCAGACGGAGAAGATTTTACGATAACCGTCAACTTCAAGTGACAACCTTTCGCGTTTGGATGCTTGTTAAAGCAATCGGGTGATGAACCGAACTTTGATAGGTATGGGATGATTTAAAATAGTGCACAAAGGTGATCGCTCAATGTTCGCCCTTGTTATAGTTTGCCTTCGTGTCTTTGGTTTCATTTCACACCTTGGCTCTTGCTTGTTGGCTGATAGCTGCCTTGCTGCCCAACATGGGCAGCTTGCTGGCAGCTCAGGAGAGCCCTGCCTTCAACCGAGACATACGTCCCATCCTTGCGGATAAATGCCTGCAATGTCATGGGATGGATGCAGCAGCCCGCAAGGCGGATTTAAGGCTCGATCATCGCGAGGATGCGGTGAGGGATCGAAATGGCGTTCAGGTCATTCGTCCTGGAGACCCGGCCGCCAGCGAACTGATCAGCCGTATCCAACATCCGGATCCGGCCGAACGCATGCCTCCGCCTGACTCCGGTCGATACCTTTCCGACCGCGAACGAAGCTTGCTTGAACGGTGGATTCAGGGGGGGGCACCCTATGATGTGCACTGGGCTTTTACCCAACCGCGCAAGGCAGATATCCCGCATGTTCAGGATGCATCCTGGCCTCAGGGGCCTCTGGACCATTTTATCCTTGCCCGCATGGAGGCCGAGGGCATGGAACCATCGGCCCGAGCCATGCCGGAACGCCTGCTTCGCAGGCTTGCCTTTGACCTGACGGGCTTGCCACCTCACCCGGATGAAATCGACCTCTTTAGCAAGGATCTCTCTCCCAGGGCGCTGGAGGACTGGATTGACCTGTTGCTTGCACGCGAAAGCTATGGAGAACACATGGCTACGGCCTGGCTAGACGCGGCACGCTATGCGGATACCAACGGTTACAATAATGACACCCCACGTTTCCAGTGGCGATGGCGAGACTGGGTGATTGATGCCTTTAATCGAAATCTGCCGTATGATCAGTTCCTGACCGAGCAGCTCGCTGGCGACCTGATTCCCCAAGGAACGATGGAACAGCATCTGGCGACCGGTTTTAACAGGAACCATAATGTCACTTCCGAGGGAGGCATCATTGACGAGGAATACAGGCTCGAATATGTTGCCGATCGTGTGCACACCACGGCCACGGTTTTCATGGGCCTGTCCATGCAGTGTGCCCGCTGTCACGCGCATAAATTTGATCCTATTTCCCAGAAAGAATATTACGCCTTCTTTGCTTTTTTTAACCAGGTGCCTGAGACAGGTTACCATCATGAGCATGTCGGGAATCCAAACCCGGTGATATCTGCCCCGACGCCTGCGCAGCAGCACACACGGCAGAAGCTTCGGGAGACATTGGCAGAGATTGAGTTGGAAATGGACGTCCGCGGGCATCCCTCGGAAGCCATGCTTTCGGATTGGGTGAACGGTCTCCGGTCCTCCCCGAATCCATTCCCTTTTGTCTCGGATGCACTTTTGTTGCATGAACCGTTTGATGATGGACTTGGCAACGGGAAACTTGGCCAGGCCCTGCAACTGCACGCGGAAATCCAGCGTGACGTGAGGCGTGGTCCGGACTTGGAAAGTGACCATGCGGTTTCTTATGGTGCATGGGTTTTTCCACGGGAAGGGAAATCCATGAGCATCCTTTCCCGCACACCCAACGGAAATGAGAAGCAGGGATTCGTCCTGGCTTTTGAGGGTGGCCCTGTCAGCTTGCGCATCCTCCATGATGGGCCGGAAAATGCGATCAAGGTTCAGACGAGATCAAGGGTCAAGCTGAAGCAATGGACACACATTTTTGCTTCCTATGACGGAAGCTCT